>JAYSRH010000476.1:0-6868 GCA_043721115.1 Fibrobacteria bacterium
TGGAATCAGCACTTGTGAATCGATGAAGGCTTCAAGTGCATCTTGCAGTTCATCCAATCCTAGACGATCCTTGACGGCCAGTATTTCGTCGATGATCCACACCATGCCGTTGCCGGTCATGCGATTGGCGTAATTGATGATGGCGGATCGTTCGGCAATTTGTTTAAGCGTGGCTGCTTCATCATTCCCAGCGGCCTTGATGAGTTGCATGTAGCAATCCTGAAAGTCCCTAGAATGTTCGGCCCTTGCAGGAGTTATCTGCAAATCCCTTTTTTCCGCATACGAGGCGGCCATAATGGCGCAGAATTTTTCCGGATCCATAACTGCGACGTCGTTTGGATTTTTCGCGGTGGTTTTTTCGGGTTTTTGGGATTCATAAAGGTAACGGGGAAGTTTCCGTAGTAAACTGCGGATTAGAAAAACCGGGCGATGATTGATGCCATCAGAGACTTTTTCTGGTCCCTTGGAAATTTTGACATCTTCAAAATAATCCATGGCTTTTCGAAAGGCAGTAATTTTTTGGCGCTCTTGATCCATGAGCTGCTTGACTTGTGCGGGTTTGAAGCCGATGCGCCACAACATGCGCCGATCCCTTTCATCCTGGAATTCCTGATCAAAATCCAGCAGACATTTAGCCTGGCGAAAATTCCGTAGATTTTTTTTAACTCCGGTCAGTACGAAATCTGTGGTTTGGGCGAAGGCTTGTACCATCAGGCGGGCCCAGCGACGCTGCTCGCCTAAACTGGTGGAGAAGCGGTCCACGTCTTCGTATCGATACTTGTCGTGCTTGGCTGCGAACTGGCGGATGGATCCATAATCCAGTATCGATCCATCGGCCAAAACATTGTCTCCATCCCAGGACAGCCAATTGAAAATGTATTCTTCTTCCAGTACGGCTGCCAGCTTGCCATACGCTCGGCCAATGGATTCCAAGGCACCATGATAGCGGGAAGCAGTATCACCTGGAAGCTTCCAGGATCCATTCTCCTCTTGGCGATGTAGGAAATACTCAAACGCTTTTTTAAGCTCGGCGTGTTTGCCCATCTTCAAGTAACGGAAAAGATGCGCGGGGCGGACTAGATTTGGGGCGGTGCGCACGCCCACGGAAGAACCATCTCCATAATCGATTACGGTTAAGCAGCGCTCAGTAGGCAGGCCTTGACGGTAAAATATTTCTGACATCACCGCCGAGCCGAGCATTTCATCCAGATCCGCTGTGCCGGAAGCATATCCGAATTTGGAATTTCCAGTTGCGATGGGGCGGTTGGCCTCTTGTACGCCCGGCGCAAGTATGGTAGAACCCGTTCCACGGCTGGAAACATCGAAGCGCATGCCGTTTGATCGGATGCAACCATTCCAAATGCTGCGTCCATCACCGGAGGTGCGACCGCATTTGTCGCGATGCTGCAATTGCAAATACCGGGTGGCCATAAATGGTTTGGGCCGGACCTCAAAACCCTCCATTTTTTTAGGATGCGCGAGGTCGTATTCATTGATTATCTGCAGCGAGAAAGTTTGCAAGATCTTGGCTTCCAGGCGCGCATTCATCCGGCCACCGTGGCTAGTGGGAATGAGCCCCATTTCACCGGCGAGTGCAAAATTGAAATACAGGACCCGCCCCCCGGGACGGTAACGCGCAAGGTAATCTACGTATCCTTCGGAAGCCGCTTCCCTCCAGGGGTGGCCGCCATCGAGCAAGTCAAATTTGGAATAAGGCGTCGGGCGACTACGTCGGCCAGTTATCGGCCGCGAATGGCCGCTCAGGAAGGGGCTCCCAGGACATGCCGGACTGTTTGATGAAGCTGTTTGGGATTGAAGGGCTTGCCCATGAATTGTGCATTCAGAAGGCACATATCGTTATACAAATCTTCCGCTTGCCTATTACCCGACATAAAGAGCACTTGTGTTTCTGGTCGGTACAGAAGCATCTGCTCCGCCAATTCAGGTCCACTCATCGGAGACATCTCCACATCGGTAAGTAAAAGATGGATCGGCCCCTTATGTTGGGTGCTCATAAACAAGGCGTCCACGCCGTTGTCCGCATCCATCACGGTATATCCCGATATTTCCAAGTACATTTTCATAACCGTACGTAAGGAACTTTCATCTTCAACCAGCAAAATCATTTCGGATTGCATACACCTCGTTTCTTCCCCTACTCGTGCGGTGCGATGGAGGAAGTCCCTTTGGTCCTCCCATTGTAGGGTATTCCGGGAGTCAGGTCAAATGCGGCATGCTGCGCATTTCGAGAAACCTTGAGGATTTAGCGGTTACAAAATTGCAAGCAAGTCATCATGAAGCAGCCCATTGCTGAAAAGCACATCAGGCCCGAAGATGGAATACGTGCTTCCATCCAGCTTGGAAATCTTTCCTCCAGCCTCTGAAACCAGTAGCCCTGCCACAGCGACATCCCAGGGTTTCATGGCCAACATGCAGTAGGCGTCCATACGTCCGCTGGCTACAAAGGCTCCTTCCAAAACGGCAGAGCCCATGCATTTGATGCGTTGTACGGCACCGGCCATGCGCGCCCGCGATGAAATATTTCTGGCATTCAATTCCAGTCTTTCCGTTTCATTGGCGCCGATGTTGAAGTCCCCGTGCGAGATGATGGCATCGGCCAGTGTAGCGACGGGACTCGTGTGGATTTTTTGGCCATTGAGATGTGCGCCGCCGCCAAGGGTGACAGTGTACATTTCCCCTAGGGCTGGCAAAAAAATAGCACCAGCGATCATGGTATCGCCTTTGCGCAAACCCACGGAAACGCCCCAGAGTGGAAACCCCCTGGAATAGTTGACTGTGCCATCCACCGGATCTACAAACCACGTGAACTCACTCCCCATTTCCACAGCCGCGGCTTCTTCGGTAATAATATTGTGGGACGGATGCGCGTCGATCAAGATCTTACGGATGGACGCATCGCAGGCGAAATCGGCTTCGGTGACGATATCCTTCTCGCCTTTGAAATCGATGTTTTTAAGCCTGCCCTGCATGGAGAGAGCTAGTTCTCCTGCACTACGGGCGGCGTTCTCGGCGGTTTTTAAGTATTGGGAATAGTCTGCTGGCATTTTTATAAGATATAAAAGGATTACATTATCTGGGGCAGCCGCGCCGCCAGATAGAGGGGAACATGATACACCCCTTTTGCGCGGTCCACGGAAAAGTTTTTTGCACTTAAGGTGACCCGTTGTTTCGACTGATATTTTTCCGCAAATACCTTTAAACTTTTGGCTTGGGTAATCCATCCGGATTTGACTTCAATGGGTAGAATTTCTCCCTGCATCTCCCACAGAAATTCCACCTCGGCGGTATTTTCCCGCCATGCAACGCGATTGCCCTTGCCCGTCGTCGTCATTTCCTGAAGAGCAAAGTTTTCAGCGATATATCCTTTAAAGGACCCGAATGTAAAATCCAAAAGAACTTTGGGTGATAAACCGCCCATGGCCCCCAACAAACCGACATCGAACATGTACAGTTTGAATACGCTGTCTTCTGCATAGGCCGATAGGGGAAGCCACGCCTTGTTGACGATCGGAAACTTGAAAATCAAACCTGCTGTCCTTAGCCAGTCTACTGCTCCAGCCAGACGCGCATATCCATTCACGCCCGGCACAACGCCCTGGAAACCGAACTTGGGTGCCGTGCCATCCACTGGCTTGGCCAATTGCGCAGGTACATTTCTCCAAACGCGTTCGATATGCATTGAGTTGACCTTGCCCGCATGCTTGGCAACATCCGCCAAGTAGGCGGTAATCAAGGCCTGCTGCTTCTTGCGTACAGCCTCCATGGCATGGAAAAGATCCGCTTGCATTGCAGCATAGGTAGAGACCACTTCGGGCAGACCTCCCACCACGAAGTAGATTTTCAGCATGTCCCAAAGATGCTCGTGAACAAGCTGCGGCAAGGGTTTCTCAAAGTCATAACTTTCCAAAAATCGCAACGATTTGTCGTCTCCAATCCCCGCCAGAAATTCTTCAAAAGCAAGCGGATGAAGATCCAGATAGTCCACTTTTCCTACGGGAAAAGAACTTTCCGCTAAATGCATTCCAAGTAACGAGCCCGCTGCGCAAAGTGAAAGCGCGGGTAATTCTTCAGCAAAATATTTAAGCGAGGTGAGCGCCTGCGGGGCGGATTGAATCTCGTCGAAAACCAAAAGATCTTCGTTAACATTTATGGCAGTGTTGAGGTGAAAACTTATTTCTTGTAGCAGGCGTTTTGGCTTAAGGTCCTTTTCGAAAATACTTGCAAGCCTAGGTTCTTCCTCAAAATTGAGATAATGGAAGCGGCGGTATTCGGCCTTGCCAAAAGCCTTGAGCGTATACGTCTTACCCACCTGCCGAGCGCCGGTCAGAATGAGTGGCTTACGGTTATTTTTTGTTTTCCACGCCAAAAGGTCGACTAGGATCCTGCGTTTCACGAAGTGCCTCTTTTAGGCAAACAATAGCATTTATCCTAATCGATGTAAATAAGTGGTACTACTTTATACCTAAAATGTAAATTTAACATACCACTTATTTGAGGAAATTTCACTTAACCGTGAATTTTTGCGCAATCTGTTTGTTTTCTGACTGCAGCCGAATGAAATAAGTTCCAGGGCCTATTTCATTTTTGGATAGCGCGTAATGGCCCTCGTTTGACAAACCGTTGCGAATCAGATTGCCTTGGGAATTGAATATTTGCACAGGGCTTCGTGAGGCACCATTCCACTGAAACTGAATATTATCCCCGCCAAAGGATATAAAGGACTTGGCTGGGGCGTCCCTTTTTTCAATGGCAACGGGCTGGGTAATGACCAGGTTTTCCCATGCTCCAAAACTAACGTTTACGCTAAAGTCAAGAGCTGCGTCGTCGGCTCCGCCAATTTGGGTATGCGCACGAGCGTAATAGTAATTGGCGAACCTTGTAGTACCGGGCTTATACGAACCAACCACCACCTTGAAATCGACTTCAACTCCGATGGCAAATCCCCCAAAGCCGCCAACAACGGTATCAGGAGTCGTTCCGGCTGGAAAAACAAGGGTATCCACGTGGGTTTTGCCAAGGAGGAACCAGGTCTGATAAATTTGCTTCGTAAAACCTTGCCAGACGATGTTTGAGTCTTTTCCTTTGTTATAAAGCGTGTCTCTGGAATCATTGAGTGCGCGAACAATAAGAGTATCAGGAGGATTAGCCCTTAATACGGTCATTGTGTCCAATCGGGGTGCGCCTCTATTTATCTTGGTATTCGAATCCAGATCGTTCCACGTCAAAACCGCGTTGTCAAATTGGTTAAGCCTGTAACCATGAATCCTGGCGCTGTTAGGGACTACTTTATTTCCATTTATATTTCCCACCCAAAGATCAAGGTTCGTGACCTTGAGTTCCGATTGCAGTTTTTTTGTTTGTGCATCCACCAGGCCAAAAACAATAGCGCGGTGCAAAATTTTGAACGGTATGGTGTCTCCGGGATGCGCTGTGTAGGTAGGCTTTACCAGATAGGTTTGATTCCGAATACAATTCACTAGCAGAAACGCGGCGCATGAAAATACAGTAACCTTTATAAACGATTTCATCTATTTCTCCTGTGGATGTCGCGGAATACTGGGAGAAAAGTAATAATATCATGGGCAAGCATGTTGATCGATACCTTGATTGAATCGGTCATTTGCAATTGAGTCTAATATAAATTCATGTGATCCCCATAAGTGGTGCCAGAATATGCAGTTTAGCGGAAAAGCTCGGCCTCAATTGTTTTTGGACGAGCATCCACAAAGCGCTTATGGTTTCGCTGATGCGTTCGTTTTGTTCACGAGCGAATTGCGCCAATCTCATCAATTCTGGAGATCCTGCGCTTGGAGAAGTAGAGTGTTCTAGATGCTCAAGAGCTTCTTCGGCGACATCGAGCAGCAAGTCATTTGAAGCCACAGTTAAACTTTGGGCAGATTCTCTGAAATCCGGATCAAAGACTGCGCGATCGCATCCATGATATCCAAGAACAAAGAAAGGGAGTGAAGAGGCCACTGGGCCTACCCCTTGGGTCAGGTCAAAATGTCCGCTTAACCTCACTTAAAAAGGGGCGAAGGAACGGACATAATGAGACAGAAATACCATAACCGGCAGGAAATTGTACACCGGCTCAACCAGCCAGGTTCACCTTCAATCAAGCCTTGATTCACAGTCTCATTTATTCGAAGGTTTGACTTGCTTCAGTACTGGGTTGGTAAAGGTTGAAGGTTTTTTATGTTCTTCTTTTTTCTCGACGGTCTTAGTTAGTCGGCTTACCCGGAAACCAAGTTGCGTGCGCCAAACTGCGAGATAATAGGTATTAACTATGGGACTGCTTGGAGATGAGAAATTGGAAAGTTCAGATTCAATTCGTACAGGACCATATCCAAGTCGAAGCATGGCATCGGTTTTCATCAGCACGAATGCCGGGTCATGCTGATCCTGAATGTTATGTAAGATACGGATAAAAGGCTCCGGATCCCTGTCTCCGGCCAATCCATATAGAACCCGGTTGTCGTGATACATTTTCCGCAGGTTGTAAAATTTTGGAATGGCATTGGGCTCGTAGATGGGTGGGGGCAACCACTTGTCCTCCCAGACCTGATCCTCAGTAAGGTCTGGGCCCCATTCCCCGCGTACGCTGTCCCAGACCGCTTGTACTTCATAGGGAAGACCCAAATCCCATAGTTGATGGCGCGGCGCATTGATCGCCAGATTCGTGAACATCTCGATTGCCCTGGCGGTGTCTCCCATCAAAACCAAGTGCAACACTCCGAGCATGCGTTTTCCCTGAATCAAGCATGGCATATCCATGTCCAGCCTCAGTCTTTGGGTCCGTTCAAAAAACCCCAACCAGGCCCGGTACACCTCTTCCAATTCTCCTGCC
>JAYSRH010000477.1:0-6854 GCA_043721115.1 Fibrobacteria bacterium
ATTGGCGTCACTATGCTTTCTAGTGTGGGTTTGGGGGAGTTTTCCAAGCTCATCAAATGGGGTTTGGACAGCCAATGCGAATTTAAAATCGTCTGCGAAACCGGCCATGTTGTTGAAGTGCTGGAAATAGCAGGCATCACGGATATGATTCCTCTCTATCCGACTATTGATATTGCTTTGAATCGGTAAGCCATAAGGGCTACCGCTACCTTGAAGAATTGAGACCAAACGGAAAGGTTTTTGTGAGTCAATCTGCCGAAATTTTAGCAGCCGCTGCAGCCATTGAGGCTGGTAAAAGCCGCATTGCATCCAAGCATATCCTGGTTGGTTTTGATGGCTTTGTGGATGAAATTATCCATGCCGTGGCCATACGGAAAAACAAGTCCGAGTACGAACGCATCAAGACTTTGACGGAATTCGCGGAACGCATTGCAACGGCAGCTGGAAAGTCGGCGAATATTGAACTTGTCCCACAACTTGAAAAATTGGGGGGCAATGGCCCGCTTATGGCATTGGCCTCTGCCACAATCGGCAGCCAGGTAACCTGTATAGGCATGCTCGGGTACCCGACCCTTCATCCTGTTTTCCAGGGTTTAAAAAGTCTTTGTAAAGTGATTTCCGTGGGCGCTCCTGGGCATACCGATGCGCTTGAGTTTAACGATGGGAAGTTGATGCTGGGCAAGCTGAACACCATCAAGGATATGTGCTGGAGCCGGCTTTTGGAGGTCGTAGGAGAAAGCGAACTCAGCAAACTCTTTTTTGAGTCGGACATGGTAGCGTGCACCAATTGGACTATGCTTACGGAGATGGATGAAATTCTGGAAAACATTATCCGCATGGTTCCGAAAGGCAGTCGGGTAAAATTCTTTTTTGATTTGGCCGATCCGGAAAAGCGGTCTCGCCCCGATTTGCAAAGGGTTTTAAACCAGATTCAAGCTTTGGGGAAAAAGACGGAAGTTGTTTTCGGTCTGAACTTTCGTGAGGCAGAACAGGTTAGCGAGGCTTTGGGCAATATGGTCGCACCCAAGGAATCCGTACAGGGTATGGAAGACGCTTCGCTGCGGTTGCGCGAACGACTTGGAATTCACGGTGTCGTGGTACATGCTATCAAATACGCAGGTGCCGCGATTGGCGCTCAAAGCGCCGGAATTGAAGGGCCTTTCTGTCCTAATCCAAAACTTTCCACTGGGGCTGGAGATCATTTCAATGGCGGATTCTGCAGTGGCCTGCTTGCCGATTTATCGGTTCGCGATGCGCTGTATATGGGCGTTGGCACATCCGGATCCTATGTACGAAAGGCCGGTAGCCCAAACCTAGCTGAGATTACGGGCCTCCTGCGCGCATGGGGTCAGGGCACTCTAAAGGATTAAGGACCGAATAAAGGACCGAAGTTTAAAGACTTACGTTCTGCAACCCTTCTTTCAATCGGGCAGCCACTTCCTGGCGCAGCGATTCCGGTTTAAGCGGAATCAGATCCGGAACCAGCGAAAGAATCCAATTCACAAAATCCGGTTTGATCACGATTTTCACTTCAAAGCACACATCCTTGCCTTGCCGGACGATTTTTCCGGGAGGATGAAAATGGCTTTCCGACAGAAACTTTTCCAGCCATCCGGCTCTTAAAGCCAGTACAACGGTTACGGGGTTTTCATTTAACTGGCGTGCCCATTGGCCAAAACAGTATTTATAGAACTCGGCCGGATCAAATGCTTCCCGCTTAAAACCCTGTTGTGTTGCGATGCACCGCTTAAGGCGTTTGACCGATAAGCTTTTGAAAATGCCCGGGTTCTCGGCTTGCTGGCCAATTAGGTAGAGTGTTCCCACTCTGAGGCTGAGCGTGTAGGGGAAAAAAATGTGTTCTCCCGTTCCAGATGAATAGCCAGAATAGGCAATGCGAACGGCGCTGCGCATGGCAATGGCCGTTTCCAGGATCTTAAGAATTCCTTGCGCTGGGTCGGCTTCTGCAAAGGGTCCGTGATCAATAAAATAGGCATCGGTAGCGGGCGGCAGTGTTTCGCTTTTATTCGGATTGCCGACAGTGGAATCTTTAACTTCCAAATAGTGGATGAGCTGGGAAATGATGCCGGAGTATTTGGGATTGCCACCGGCATTGAGTTCGCCACGGATTTTTTTTAAGGCGGGTAGGTAATGCTCCGGGGTTCCGGGCCCACGCTGAATATGATACAGGGATTTTCGTTCCCCGATGCGTTTGGAAACCAAATCGAATTTTAGCCGTTTAAGGTCCGAGAGGTATCGCTTCACCGTGCGTTCATCCACTCCAAGTAAGGAGGAGAGATGTTGGATGCCCAAACCTTCGGAATGGGTTTGCAGCAGGCTCACCATTTTGTGCATCTTGGCGGTTTTAGTATTGAGGGGAGGCAGTCGATGATCGGGAACCGACAGCCCGCCGGTTTGGCGAATCTGTTTCTCAATATGCGGATGCACTTTAGTCATGTCGCACTCCATCTGGTATTATAGGTGTACCAACCGGGGTTAGGGCGTGGGTGCTGTTTTAACCTGACCGCTGCGTATGCACTCGGAGGCTTTTCGCATGCGGCGCAGTACCGTATCCCTGCCCAATGCGGACATCAGCTCAAACAGGCCCGGCCCGAAAGGAATACCGGATATGGCAAGGCGCGTGGGATGGATGAGATCACCGCCTTTCACCGACCACTGTTCGGCAGCCGCGCGGTATAGCGCTTCGAGAGTGGGCACTTCAAAATTCGGCGCATCGGAAAGCAGCTGGGCGAGGTCGTCGATAAGTTTTTCGCCGCCAGGGATGAAATATTTTTTGGCGACCTTCTCATCATAGGTTTCAGGTTCTTGAAAAAAGTAATGGCCATAGGTAACGAAGTCGGGAAGGCGCTTGGAGCGATCCTTAAGCAAGGCGACGGCTTTGAGGATATAGGCTTCGTCCCAGGCGGATAAGTCCACGCCTGCTTTTTCCCATAGGGGCTTAACCAGCGGCACCAAAAATTCTGGTTCACGGCGCAAAAAGAATTGGCCATTGAGCCATTCCAATTTTTTCTCATCGAAGGCTGCGCTCTTGGGATTGATTTTTTCCAAAGTGAACATTTCAATCAGTTTATCGATTTCCATGATTTCCAAATCGCCGCCCGGGCTCCATCCCAGCAAGGACAGGAAGTTTACCATGGTATGGGGCATATACCCCAAATCGCGATAGTCGCCGACCGAAGCCGCACCCTTTCGCTTACTGAGTTTGCCGCCGTCGGCGGAAAGGATAACTGGCAAATGCACGAAGGTCGGCGGTTCCCAGCCGAATGCCTGATAGAGTAGAACATGGCGTGGGGTGCTGGGAATCCATTCATCCCCGCGCAGCACATGCGTGATTTGCATAAAGTGATCGTCCACAACATTGGCGAGATGGTAGGTGGGAAATCCATCGGTTTTCATCAGGACCATATCGTCCAAAATCCGATTTTGGTAATCGATTTTTCCGCGTAGGAAATCATTGAAAACGGTGTTGCCGTGAAAGGGAACCTTAAGCCGAACGGTATGCTTTTCGCCTGCGTCCACACGCTGTTTGGCGACATCGGCGGGAATGCTGCGGCACAGTCGATCATAACTGGTCGGCAAGTTATTTAGTTTCTGCTGTTCGCGCAGGCCATCGAGCCTTTCGGAAGTGCAGAAACAGGGATAGGCGTGGCCACCGGTAACCAGCAGCTGGGCATGCTCATGGTATAGCGGCAGGCGTTGGCTTTGGAAATAGGGGGCATGTGGTCCGCCCACTTCCGGCCCTTCATTCCAATCGAGTCCAAGCCATTTGAGATCGGCGATGAGTTCGTGAAAAGCTTTTTCATCGTAACGGGCTTGATCGGTGTCTTCGATGCGCAGGAGAAAATCTCCACCCACATGCTTGGCAAAGAGCCAATTGAAGATTGCGGTGCGGGCACCCCCGACATGGAGATAGCCGGTGGGGCTGGGGGCGAATCGTACGCGGGCTTTTACTTGCGAGGTCATGGGTGGTTTCCGTTGCTGCGAAGGATTACCGGAACATCCGGTAGGAAGTCCTGCGTTTGCGAAGCCAGCCGGGAATCAAGTATTCCGCGGCGGAGGAGGGGGGATTCGAACCCCCGGTACCTGTAACAGTACAACGATTTAGCAAACCGTCGCCTTAAGCCACTCGGCCACCCCTCCTTCCAACGGAAACCCCGTTTTCTAAAAACGGGAACCATAGAACGATGCCAGCACCAGAGGCTGGTGTTAGCGGCTTCGCAAAGCTGGAAAGGTGCTAAGTATAGGTAATTTTGCTATTTGTGGCATCAAATGGGCATGTTAGGCAAGCTAAAATGGGTGATAATGGGGCTATTGGCCACCGGCATGGTAGCAGCCCTGCCGGCCTTTTTTCTATTCATTGCGACAATTCGCCAAAATCCAAATAACACATTCACGCGGGACGGTATCCTACAGATCCTTTCCATGGAGAGCACCGTTTTTTATTCGGATGGCAAGTCCAAGGTAGGGAACTTTTATGAAGGCCAGCATCGTGATTACGTGCCCTATGATTCCATCCCGCCTATTTTAGTTCAGTCGCTCGTTGCAGCGGAAGACCATAATTTTTTTCAGCATAAAGGCATCGATCCAAAAGCCATTGCCTATGCCATGCTCGACAATTTAAAACATGGAAGCTTACGTCGGGGCGGAAGTACCTTGACCCAGCAAACCGCCAAGAATCTTTTTAACCGCCGCGGTCGCACCCTTAGTGGGAAATTTCGTGAGCTCATCAATGCGTATCGTCTGGAACGTAATTTTTCCAAGCAGGAAATCCTGGAGTTTTACTTAAACCAATTCTTCGTTTCAGGAAATGGACACGGCGTGCGCATTGCGGCGCGTTATTTCTTCAATAAGGACCTCGCGAATTTAAACCTGTTGGAATGCGCCTTTATCGCCGGTTCGGTTAAAGGGCCCAACCAGTACAATCCATTTATTCAAGAGACAGCGGCCAAAAAGGAAATAGCCCTTAAAAAGGGACAATACCGCGTGGCGTACGTGCTCAAACAATTGTTTGAGTTGCAAAAAATTGATAAGCAGCAATATACGGAGGCTTCCCATCAAAAGCTGGAATTCCATCGCGGCGCTTTCCAGTTTACGCTCTCGACCAATATGGTCAAAGTTAAAAAGTTGCTGGAATCTCCAGTTCTCCAGGCCATTCTTACCAAGAACGAAGTGCTTGATTTTATGACTGATGGCTTGCAAGTCTATACCACTTTGGATGTCAATATGCAGCGGTCGACGGAGTATTCGACCAATGCGAATCTTTCCCGGCTGGATCTCATCTTGCGCGGATATCATCCCCCTAAGGATACCGCTGTATCTTTAGTGAGTTCCTTTATACCTGGTGAATTTTATACCGGACGCATCACTGTGTCGCCATCGCCGAAAAAGGATGGATCGCTTCAACCCATAGAAGTGTCCTTTGGTTCCGTACGAGCCTCGATTTCGCCTGAAGCGGTGGGACGGTTTCTCCAATCTTGGAACCAGCATGAAACCGGCATCTCTGAAATGCCGGTTGCGGCTGTGCGGGCCCAAGTGCTTGCCAATTATTTTGCAGTGGGACGTCACGTACTCTGCGCCACGCCTTTCCATTTCCAGCCGGAAGGGCACCCCCAATCCGTAAGCCCCGTAACACTTGAAATTGTACAGCGTCCGGAAATCCAAGGTGGTGCGCAAATTCTCAGGGATGGCAAGGTGTTGGCCAATGTCGGAGGGTACGGGAATACCGGCTATGACCGGGTCAATCAAGCGCGTAGACAATTCGGTTCCGCCTTCAAACCATTGGTGTATGCTGCAGCATTGGAGTTGGGTTGGAAGCCGCTTGATGCCCTACCCAATTTCCGACAACTATTCCGTATGGGGTCAGTGTTCTACTTTCCCAAACCGGATCATGCTCCCGAGGATACGGTAAGTATGGCATGGGCGGGACGTCGATCCGAAAATATCGCCAGTATTTATTTGCTCTTTCATCTCTTTGACAAAACGCCCTTCGCGCGTTTCTGGGAAATCGGGAAGGAAATCGGTTTATCACCTGAGAATTTCAATATGCAGGGCGAATTTGAACTTTTCGTCCGCGATTCTTTGGGACTGGTGCTCAATCAGGATAGGGCTCGGGAACTGCAATATCAAAAAGAGACATCCGATCTCGCCATTGATCTGACTTTTGAAGGTAGGGTGGGCGAAGCGGAAGCCCTCAAATCGCTTCCCTACGGCCTTGGCTATGCCAAGGAACAACAGAAATATGCTGGGTCCGGCGATAAGGAAGACGAGCTGCGTTACCGTATACTCGGCCGAAATTTTCTCGCCTATGCGCGTGAAGCCCGCGAATGGGAGAATAGTGCAAACGATTCCGTGCTGGTAGAAGGCGATGTAGGCATCGCTGCGCTTAAAAAAGTGCTGGCCAAATTGGATGCGCGCGGAGAAGGGGATCAGCCGGGCTATACCAAGGAGAATTTATACGCATCCCAGGACTTTAGGGCGTTGGCAGCTTTGCACTATATCGTCTACTTCAGCCGTAAACTCGGTATCACCTCCCCACTGGATCCGGTCATTTCTTTTCCGCTTGGGGTTAACGTGATCACCTTAGGTGAAGCACTCAATGCGTATCAAGCATTAAAGGATGGGTACGTGTACCAGACCAAGTCCGGCGAGCACCAGCTCTTTATTGAAAAAATCTGCCTCCACGACGGCACGGTGATTTACGAGGATTATCTCGAACGGGAAAAAGTGATTTCGGAACGCACCCGATTTGGGCTGGAGGCCATTCTGGGGTGTGTTGTTAAAGGGGGTACGGGCCAACAAATCGGAAGGGACCTCAAAGTTCCTTTGGGGGAAAAAGG
>JAYSRH010000478.1:0-6836 GCA_043721115.1 Fibrobacteria bacterium
CTCAAGTTTTCACAGAAACGCATTCACCCTTACCGCTTGAATTTCAAATTCCTATCATTTATCCCATCGTTTTCAGTTATGAATGGACATTTTAAGTTGCAAACACATCCCGATAATATTCTGACTATTTTGGACTCCCGCATGTTGGCCGACGCTAGGGGAAAAGGCGACCCCGCAGCCGATGAATACATGGCCGACGTGATGGCAAGTCCCGGTTTTGACCCAAGCCAATTGCGCGATTTAGCCAACTTGGCGGAGATTTATCCGCTACCGCCTGAATTGGAAGCCTTGCTGGAAAATCCCATGGAGTTGCCAGCCTGGGCCGACCACGGAAAATTGGTTCGCGCGCAGCAGTACTATGCCCAAAACTCCATCTCCTATGGATTTGTTCTGCTCATCTACTCCTTGCCGCTTATGTTTGCATGGGGTACCGGAGGCGCACAAACTTTGGTAATGAACCAGGATCTTTTGGTGGACTACCGAAGACGGGTGCATTACACTCTGGATTTTTTAAACACCGTATTTGCACCTGGTGCTTTCAGTGCGGGTGGAAAAGCGGGGTCGGCGATTTTACGTGTACGCCTGATGCATGCGTATGTGCGTGCGAAAGCGCTTAAGGCTTGTCAATGGCAGCCGGAATGGGGCGCGCCGGTCAACCAGGAAAAAATTATCGCCACGGCATTGTCATTTTCATTGGTTGCAGTCAAAGGCATGCGTCGCCTTGGTTGGCGCGTCAAAGTGGAAGATGAAGATGCCTTGCTTCATTTCTGGAGAGTCGTCGCAGTGTTGTTGGGCGTGGAGGAATCTTTCGCGCAGTTCGATATTAAAAATGCCGATCAAATTTGGAATGAATGCGCCAAGGATCATTTCTGCCGCACCAATGCGGGTGTGAAATTGGTGCATGCCCATTTCAATTTCATCGGTTCGCTGACCTCACCTGCTACGGCCCGGGCACTCACTACATTGACCGAGATTTTGGTAGGTGAAAGTATCGCGGAAAACTTGGCGTTGCCCAGAAGCAAAAGGATCCATACCTGGCTGTGGCGCGGGATTATAGCTACCCGGAAAGCGAGTGGCGGTTTGGAACTGCCGACTTCCGTTTACATGCCTAAACTGGAAGACGTGGCAAAACACCTGCACAAGAAAATTTCCCAATACGACCCGACCGCACACCACCAAGCGTACGCGTCGCGGCATCACTAAGTTGCCTTGCTACCCATTTTAGGAATAAGGAGTTTCAAGTGGCCGAAGAAATAAAAACTGAAACAGCCACTTTTGCGGCCGGGTGTTTTTGGGGTGTGGAAGAAACCTTCCGGCGCATGCCTGGCGTGGTGACTACCCAAGTAGGCTATACTTCAGGTACAGAGTCGAACCCGGATTACCGCGCTGTGTGCACCGGACGCACCGGACATGCGGAAGCCGTTCAAGTAGAATACGACCCTAGCCTCGTTACTTATGGGCAGCTTCTGGAAGTGTTTTGGGAAAATCACGACCCCACCACATTAAACCGCCAAGGGCCAGATGTAGGCACCCAGTACCGGTCTGGAATCTACACGCATGATGAAACCCAGGCCAATGAAGCCCTGGCTTCAAAGGAACAGAAACAGTCCTCGGGCAAATACAAAAAGCCGGTTGTGACTGAGATTGTTCCTGCCACGGTTTTCTATCCGGCTGAAGAGTACCATCAGCAATATTTGGCCAAACGCGGCATGCCTGGATGCCATATCTAGCGGGCTCCCCAAGCCAGTTTTGTATCTTTCAACGTTCAGCTTTGGACTTTCAAACTTCTGGTACATCCTTTTGTTCAGAATTTTCAACCTAAGTACTTGGTGAGGTTTGCGTGAAGCTTCAAGATCTCCTACTTGGCTGGCTGGACGCGCGAATAGACCGTGACGGATTGAAATGGTTGTTGGAAAAATCTGAATTGTTAAAACAGGGTGCTCCAGACCGCATGGTGTTCGCCTCCTTCAGCTCGGCTTCCCGATTTTCCGGAAAAGGCCCGCTCGCATTAGGCGCGCAGGATCTTGACACCGCCACGGCTGCCATACCCGATTGGACCCCACTGGACTGGACTTGTGATCAAGCAGCACGAACCGTGCTCCTGCTTTCTTTGCCCGAAGGCGCAACGTCCGCCAACCTCATCAAGCAGTTGTATCAAACCGCGGACATGGAAGAAGCCACCGCCATGCAAAAGGCTTTAGCGGTACTTCCCAATCCCGACATGCATATGGCTTGGGCCAGGGAAGGCATTCGCAGCAACATCCAACAGGTATTCGAAGCGTTAGCAGTGCGGAATCCTTATCCGGCCTTGCACTTTGATGAAATTGGTTGGAACCAGCTCATTGTGAAAACCTTTTTCGTCGGTACATCGCTGCAGGAAGTGGTGGGTCTGGAGAAGCGGGTCAATCCCAGGCTCGCCCGCATGCTCACTGATCTCGCTCATGAACGATGGGCAGCCGGACGGCACTTCAGCCCCGAGCTATGGCGGTGCGTCGGCCCGTGCGCGGACGCGGAGGCGATGGAAGATTTGCGGCGAATCCTCGCAGAGGGCTCGTTAGTTGAAAAGCGTGCCGCCGCCTTGGCGCTTAACGTAAGCCCGGGCCCATCAATGCTGCGCGATATGGATCCAGGCTTATCTGACGACATCCGAAATGGGAAACTGAATTGGGAGAATTTCAACCATGGCATCTGATAAAAACGAATCAACCGGTCCGCTCCGCTTTATCGACCCGCATATCCACATGGTATCGCGCACTACGGATGATTATGCCGCCATGGCTGCGGCAGGAGTTGTTGCCCTCATCGAGCCCGCTTTCTGGGTAGGTCAGCCGCGCACGGAGGTGGGCACCTTCAAGGACTATTTCTCTTCTATTGTCGGGTTCGAACGCTTTCGAGCTTCCCAGTTCGGCATCAAACATTACTGCACTATCGGTCTCAACTCTAAGGAAGCCAACAACGAAGCCTTGGCGGAGGAAGTCATCGACCTCATTCCGCGTTTTGCGGGAAAAGAGGGCGTGGTCGCCATCGGTGAAATCGGTTTCGACGAAATGACAAAGGCGGAAGAGAAATTTTTCCGCATCCAACTCGATTTAGCCAAAGAGATGGACATGCCGGTCATGATTCATACGCCTCATCGCAACAAAAAGGTCGGCACGTCTCGCAGCATGGACATTTGCCTCGAACACGGCATTGCACCAGGAAAAGTTGTGATCGATCACAACAACGAGGAAACTGCCCAGGAAACCTTGGACCGAGGGTTCTGGGCCGCTTTCACCATCTACCCCAAAACCAAAATGGGCAACAAACGGATGGTGGAAATCGCAAAGCGGTATGGACAGGAACGCATTATCGTAGATTCCAGCGCAGATTGGGGTATCAGCGATGCCCTGGCGGTGCCCAAAACGGCCCAGCTGATGCTGGAAAACGGCATCTCCCGAGCCGCCGTCACAGCCATGTGTTATGGAAACGCCCTGGCCGCCTATGGACAAAGCGGGCAATTCAATGAAAAGGACTGGCTTACCCAAGCCGCCATCGATCCCACCCGGGTTTTCGAAGGGAATAGCTTGCTTAGGGGTGGCGGTGCCGAATCGGGTGAAAATTCCCCGTTAATTGAATAATTATTACGCATTTTATACGTAATATTGCCGAAATTATACATGCGATGTCCAAACTGGACATTTATCTTTCTGTCCGCGAATTTAAAAATCTTCGTCTCCCAGTTGTCCCACGAGGTATCGGTGCCGCTCAATCCTTCCCAAAACTGTTCCATAAACTACTTGCTACTAAAAAAAGCCTCCCGCTGGTCCCTCGGGTTGGGAGCCGCACTGTGCTGTCTCTTGACCCTCCCAGCGCAGTCTGCTGCAAGCCAGAGCGGCCATTTCATACCGGGTGATTCCACCTTGACCACCGTCCTGGTTACGCCCTCCGATTCGGAATCCCAGGCTTGGGCCTATTCCTTCAACGATCCGGATCTCTTTTTCGATACCTGGTGCGCGGGGCCCGGTGGATTTGGATCGGGAAATGGACCCAGCGCCGGATTAATCGGCACGGAGTGGAAAAGCCCAAACGTCTGGATTCGAAAAACTTTTTCTGCGCCCGATAGCGTTTACAGCGCCCTTACATTGAGCGTCTTTCATAGTGGTGATGCGGAGGTCTATTTGAACGGTGTTTTGGTAGCCGAACTGACCGGTGCAAGCAGGACCTATAAGGAAATCGACATTTCCAAAACAGCCCTGAGCCATATGAAACAAGGGTATAACGCCATCTTCATCCATTGCCAAACGACCAATGGCCCACATTACTTGGATGCTGGTTTAATGGCCTTCACAGTCGTCAGCAAAAGCCCCGTATCGCTGGAATCGAGAAATCGGGTCCACTCTCAGTGGATGGGCAAAAAGACTTTTTCTGGTCGCAACTACAATGTGGATGGGCGAAGCAGCGTTAGGCCGACAGAGCGATTAAATTATTTGGTCCCCTAGACCATTTCTCGGGCGAGCTTGATGATATCGGCATCGCCAAAAGTCTTTCGTAAAACGCGCTCGGTTTCTTCCCGATAGTCATTGCTGGCAAAGCCGGATTTCTGCAGCTTAAGCCTCTGGATAACCTTGTCTATTTGAGTCCAGTCGGTACCGGTTAAGGTCTCGTCCATTTCCCGTTTCTGAGAAGCCACCCATTTGTCCTGATCGCCGGCAAATTTTCCGTATCGTTCCAACTGTTCTTTGTTGATCAATGTGTACTTCTTCGTTAGGAGGGAATAAGCGGGGATTTAATCGGGAGTCCTAAAGGTAGCAAATTAGAGGCGGCCGCTACCTGATTCCCTATTTGAAAAGTTTCTCCGCGATTTGCACCGCATTCAGCGCTGCTCCTTTGCGAATCTGATCTCCAACTACCCAAATATCGACGGTTTTGGGTTGGGACAAATCCTTGCGCACTCGACCGACCAGCACCGGATCCCGGCCAGAAGCATCCAGAGGCATGGGCCAGCGGTTGGCTCCCCGGTCTTCCATAATTTCCACACCCGCAGATTTTTTAAGGATGGAATAGATTTCCTCAACGGAAGGTTCTTCTGCAAACTCAATATTCAGGGCCTCGGAATGCGCTCGTAGCACGGGCACGCGCACACACGTGGCGGTGATTCGAATGCCCGGGTCATGGAAGATTTTATGCGTTTCCTTGACCATCTTGATTTCTTCTTCGCAATAGCCGTTATCGGTCATGGGTGAATTGTGCGGAAAGAGATTGAAGGCATAGGGGTGCGGTATGACCGTGCGCCGAAAATCCTCACCCTGTAAATAGGCGGCCGTTTCCCGTACCAGCTCGTCCATGGCAACAGCTCCGGCACCGCTAGCCGCCTGGTAAGTGGTGGCCACCACTCGAACCGCCTTGAAGCGCTTATGCAAAGGCCACAGAGCCAAGGCCATGATGATGGTGGAGCAATTTGGATTCGCGATAATGCCCTTATGCTGGGCAATATCTTCCGGATTGATTTCCGGTATCACCAACGGAACGCCTTCCGCCATGCGGAAATAGGAAGTGTTGTCGACCACAATGGCCCCGGCCTTGACTGCGGAGGGCGCGTATTCCTTGCTGAGCTTGCCACCGGCGGAAGCCAAAACCAAATCGATGCCTTTAAAGGAGTCGTGCGTGAGCTCTTGTACTTTGATAGCCTCGTCTTGAAACTTCAGAGTTTTGCCGGCGGATCGGGAGGATGCCAACAACCGGAGATCGCTAATCGGAAATTTCCGCTCCGCCAAAATGTCCAAAAGTTCCGAGCCCACTGCGCCTGTGGCGCCCATGATCGCGACCTTGATTCCCATACCTTTTCCCGCATACCTTTCTTAAAAGTTCTCACCCCAAATATGGCGGCCAATCGCCCCGCCAGTCCAGCCCTACAGGGTGAAAACCATCGGGAGAATTTAATAAAAATTGTAACTTAGTATGCTTTCCAAATCAGGACGATCTTCCCCACAGGTGAAACATGGAATTGAGCATCGAAAATCAGGGTCTTTTTGTTTCCAGACATATCGGGCCCGATGAAGCCCAGATTGCGGCCATGCTTGCCGTAGTGGGGGCGAAAAGCCTGCAAGACCTCGCTCAAAAAACCGTTCCAGAATCTATTCGACTGGCAGCGCCACTCTCGCTGCCCGCTTGGGAAAACGAACATCGTTTTCTTGCCGAGGCGCGCGCCTTGGCCTCGGAAAACCAGATTCTCACCTCCCATATCGGCATGGGGTATTATGACTGCGTGATCCCGGGCGTCATCCAGCGCAATGTGTTGGAAAATCCAGGATGGTACACGGCCTATACGCCCTATCAAGCGGAAATCGCCCAAGGCCGCCTGGAAGCGCTCATCAATTTTCAAACCACCGTGCTCGACTTGACCGGCATGGACATTGCCAATGCCTCGCTGCTGGATGAAGGCACTGCCGCGGCCGAAGCCATGTCGATGCTGTTTGCACTGAGAGAAAAAGACCAGGCGCATACCTTTTTCGCCTCCCAGCGCTGCCATCCGCAGACATTGGATGTGCTCCGCACCAGAGCCCAGCCTCTAGGCATTGAACTTGTAGTAGGTGATGAAGCCGCACTTACCGGCAGTGACAACCTACGCAGTGACAACCTACGCAGTGACAAGCAAGGCGGTGACAGCTTTGCCGGCTATTTTGGAATGTTGCTGCAATATCCCGATACCTTTGGCGCAATCACCGAGTACCAGGCTTTATGCGACAAAGCCCATGCGGCAGGTGTCAAAGTAGCCGTCGCCTCGGATCTCCTGGCACTGGTGCTGCTGGCCTCTCCCGGTTCCTTCGGCGCTGATATCGTCGTCGGATCGGCCCAAC
>JAYSRH010000479.1:0-2678 GCA_043721115.1 Fibrobacteria bacterium
GCAACTTTTCGAGCCCCATTTCGCCTAACGTTGCGCCATTACAAAGTGGATTTTGAGGAGACGCCCGAATAGCGAGGATTTGGGCGAAGTGGTGAGTACAGAGCCTGTAGCCCAAACCCGCAGCGAGCAATGAAAACGGGTTGAGGCAAACTGACGGAGACCTCAGATGCAGATTTCAGGGAAAGTTAGTGCAGCCGAATCCCATTTTGAATTGCCGGGTACTCCTCAAAACCCATTTAGGCGAAGCCCCGAGCGAGTGGAAAATCCAATGAATCGACGACCGAGCGAAGTGTAATGGCTGCTGTTAGGCGATGTGGGTCTCGGTATTTCTTTGGGGGCGGTCTTTCCCTTTGCTGGTTTTAGAACGTGAGATTTTTTCGCTGACAGAGCGTGAGATCTAACACCGGGTTTGAAAATATAATTCGTAATCTTTTGATCTAGAACGTTTTTCTTATTCCTAAATATATTAATCCTCCGCCTGCTAGTGCCTGCAAAAATCCTGCTGCACCAACAATATTACACTTTGAATCAAGCGACATTGAGCTGCTTGAAGGACAGCCATCAGTTGTTAGAGTTGTAAGGAATCCTGTCGCAATAAGTATGCTTCCCAAAACAATGTACGGTATTCCTGGAGATTCAGAGTTTTTTATAGTATCGCTTTTGTTTTGAGTATAATTCAATTTTTTGACTATAGGAATTTCAATTGAATTGCTTACGTTAATAGTTTTAATGTTTTCAACTAGAAGCATAGGTTCTTGCGAAAAAATGGTACCAAAAACGAGAACGACCAAATAAAATGGGGTTTTAATCTTCATTTTTCTCCTGGGTGTGTCTGAAATATGATGTAATTTAGACGTTACCTAACTATATTTCAAGACCTTTTAAGGAGGTTATAATGGTAGCTCGACTTGTGAACTCATCCAAGCACAATATGCGGATAGAAGTAGAAATTTCCTTTGGTCATTCGCTTTTGGAGAGCGAGGAGCTCATTCAGAAAGCCTTGAATGAAGCCGGCGTGTTGGCAACTAAAGAAACCTTCAGCAGATTTGATGCAGATGGTGGCCCTATTCAGGTAGGCGCTGTGAAGTTTACCAGCAAAGGCCGACTTCCGAAGACCTATCAAACTCCTTACGGCGAAGCGGAAGTAGAACGCTATGTTTATCAGAGCGCCACGGGAGGCAAGACGTATTGTCCATTGGAGAAAACAGGGCGCATGGTCATGACGGCGACGCCGCGTTTTGCCAAAATTCTGTCTTTCAAATACGCGGATTTGGGGTTGTCTCGATTGTGCGAAGACATGGAGGTCAGTCACGGGCGCAAGGTACTACGTTCCTATGCCCATAAGATAGGGGAGCTTGTGGGGAGCGTGGCGCAACTTAAGGAAGAGGCTTGGACTTACACGACTCCGGTTTTGGAGAAGGATATAACAACGGTGACGGTGGGCCTTGACGGCACATGTATGCTGATGCATGATGATGGCTGGCGGGAGGCGATGGTGGGAACTGTGGCTCTTTATGATAGGGAAGGCGAACGCCAGCACACGCTTTACATTGGTTCTTCACCGGAATACGGCAAGGAGACCTTTTTGTCCCGGTTGGAGAGGGAGATAGGTCATGTGAAAAAAAGGTATGGAAAGGCCTTGTTTATTGGCTTGGCGGATGGGGCCAAGAGCAACTGGCCGTTTTTAGAGAAGCATACCGATCGGCAGGTGGTGGATTTTTATCATGCGGCGGAGTATCTTGCCAAAGCGGCGGAAGCGTACTATGACAGGGACAGCCAAGCGCGAAGTGCCTGGCTGGATTCAAGGTGCCATGACCTTAAGCATAAACGTGGGGCTGCGCAGCGGATATTGCGGGAAATGGATGAATGGACGATATCGGTTCCTTGGAAAGAGGGTCCGAGGTGGGATAAGCTGAAGAGTGCGTTGGATTACTTCATGAACAATACAGATGCGGGTCGGATGAGTTATGGGGAGCATGTGAAGGAAAATCTTCCGATAGGCTCAGGGGTTACAGAGGCAGCCTGTAAAGTAATAGTTAAGCAGCGATTGTGTAATTCGGGGATGCGTTGGAAGGAGAAAGGGGCTCAAGTGGTATTGAGTCTTCGCTGCCTCACTCATACTCCGGGACGGTGGAATCAATTCTGGGAGAAGATCGATCAATATGGTTTTCAAATGGCCGCTTAACGTAGGTAACGGTATCCGAAATGTTACATCAAATTTCGATCACACCCTTTCTCCTTTACAATTTGGACGAAATATTTTTGTATTTTGTAACCGGTTTATTTAGTCCGTCTAACGCGCCATTGAGCCGCGAGCACGGGCGGAGGCTTTCGACTGGTATGTCGAAAGCCGGAGCGTCACCGGCGCGACTTTTGGCTCTGCAAAAGGCGTGCCGGCCGAGCGCAGTCGGTTCGAATGGTTTGTTAGACGGCTCTTGATTCGGAGAATAGACCAGACCTTTTTGGATCCAGTTTACTTTACTTTTCAAATATATTTTTGGTTTTAAATTCTTGAGTCCAATCAGCCAAGCCGAAGGCCTATATGATTTTATCCCTGTTTTTATTGGCTGGTCACGGATTAAGAATGTCGACACAGAACATTTGGTAGCTGGAGAACTCGAAGCCATTGTAATAGTTTTACTCTTCATTCTTATCTTCCCGCCCCCAAAAAATAGTTT
>JAYSRH010000480.1:0-2678 GCA_043721115.1 Fibrobacteria bacterium
GGACGTGATAATCCTAGGCTATGTCTGCAACGCCATGGACTTATTTGTGATATCTTGGAAGTTTTACTTTCCCACTACTTTTAATAGAATCCCAAATTCCTCTGGAGTAACTGGCTGAATGGATAGGCGCATGCCCCTTTTCAGCACCAGCATTCCTTCCAATCCTGGAATTTCACGCATGGCATTCAGAGTGAGCATAGTGGAAAATTCCCGCTTAAATTTAACGTCTACCATCACCCAGGGATTTTTAAGCTGGGTGGCCTTGGAATCGAAATACTTGGACGCTGGATCCAAAGCTGTGGGATCCGGATAAGCGGCTGCTACGATTGTAGCCAAACCCACTATTCCTGCGGGCGAACAGCTGGAATGATAAAAGAGCACGTCATTGCCAACGGCCATTTGATCCCGCATATAATTACGGGCCTGATAATTCCGTACGCCTTCCCAGTGCTCCCGCTGACCTGGACGGCTCTGTAGATCCTGGATTGAAAAGGTATCGGGTTCCGTTTTCATCAGCCAATGTTTCTTGGACATTGCAGTCGCCTTGGATGGGTTTTACTAGAGCATGATAACAACAATTTTTTACTTTCCGTAGGTGTCCGCCTGGCAAGTCAGGTGAGGAAGTACATTGTAGGCGGCGTATGGAAAACTATTTCGACATTGTGGTCATTGGCGGCGGGCACGCGGGCATCGAAGCTGCGCATGCTGGTGCACGTCTTGGCATGCGGACCGCACTGGTCTCCATGGACACCAAGGCGGTGGGACGCATGTCGTGTAATCCAGCCATTGGTGGAGTCGCCAAAGGGCAGTTGGTCCGTGATTTGGATGCTTTGGGCGGACTCATGGGCGTTGTCGCCGATATCGCCGGCATCCAATTTCGAATGCTTAATTTGTCCAAGGGTCCGGCCGTATGGGGGCCACGTGCTCAAATGGATATGGAGCTTTACGCCGATACCATGCAAAGCCTGTTGCAAGCGACACCGCTGCTCTCGTTAAGGGATGGGGAATTGCAAGGCTTTCAACGGCAAGCGGATGGTCGTTTTGATTTGGATTTTGGCGCGCAAGGACGCATGAGTTGCCGGGCACTGATCATCACTTCCGGTACTTTTCTTGGCGCGGTTATGTACACAGGTTTGCATCCGACCCCGGGAGGCAGGATTGGAGAGGCCGCGGCTAATAGCCTGGCCCAATCGATGCAGGCCATGGGAATTAAAACACGTCGATTGAAAACGGGAACTCCGGCTAGGCTGTCTGCGGACTCGATTGATTATTCGGCCGTCGAGGTCCAGCATGGCGATGCGGACCCCGTTCCTTTTTCCTTCCGGACCATGGCCAAACTTAAAAATCAAGCCACCTGCTGGATAACGCACACCAATGAAGCCACCCATGAGGTGCTGCGAACCGGTTTTAGTCAAAGCCCTATGTTTACGGGAACGATAAAAGGTATTGGCCCGCGCTATTGTCCATCCATTGAAGACAAAATCTGCCGATTTGCGGACAAGGATTCCCATCACTTGTTTCTAGAACCGGAAGGCCTAAACAACGGACGTATCTACGTAAATGGTTTTTCATCCAGTCTCCCGGCTGAGATTCAAGACTTGGCCTTACGCACCATTCCGGGGCTTAAGAACTGTCGGGTCCTGCGTTATGGCTATGCGGTGGAATACGATTCTGTGGATGCGACTCAGCTTGATCCTACCTACGAATTCAAGGACACCCGTGGACTTTATTTTGCTGGCCAAGTGAATGGTACTTCCGGTTATGAAGAAGCAGCCGCTCAAGGCTTGATGGCTGGTATAAACGCCGCCCTGACCTTACAAGGAAAAGATCCTTTTATTCTGAGCCGCAGCGACTCTTATATTGGCGTTTTGACGGATGATCTCATTTCGCAGGAATTGGAAGAGCCCTATCGGATGTTTACCTCCCGGGCGGAATTTCGATTGCACTTGCGGCAAGACAATGCGGAGGAGCGGTTGTTGGAAAAGGGACATGCACTCGGTATGGTGGATGCGCAAACTTTCGCTAAATATGAAGCGTGGCGCATACGGCTTAAGGATGTTCGCGATACATTAGCCGAGGCCCGCGCATTTGGGCCAGCGGTTGACGCCTATCTTGGTTCCTGCGGCTCGGCGGCATTGCCAGAGGCCGTTTCGGCGCTTAGTTTGCTGCGCAGGCCGGATGTAGGACTCATGGGATTGATGGCCTGCCTGGGTATTGCAACCGATTTGACCGAGCGGGAAATGTTGGCCCTTGAGGCTTCAGAACGCTACAAGGGTTTCTGGGACAGGCAGCTGAAAGAAATCGAGCGCAATCGGAAATTAGGCGGTTTGCGAATTCCGCCGGAATTCAACTACCTCGTCGCCCATGCCTTGTCCACGGAAGCAAGACAAAAGCTGGCCAGCAAGCGTCCCTTGACGGTAGGCTTGGCGCAGCGCATATCAGGTGTCACACCCGCCGACATTTCGGGTCTTATTTTTCATCTCAATCAAAAAACGGCTGTCCCACAAGCCGAGTCTTAACTGAGGAGAGGATTGGGCAAGACATTCAATCCCGCTTGTGCCTCAAATTCGTCCGATACAACTCTTTCGATTTTGACGGGATTCTTTCTCAACAATCCGGAAATTCTACGTGAGCTCAAATTGTCCTTAATGGATGTAAAGAAGAAGCGCTCCATCAAG
>JAYSRH010000481.1:0-6792 GCA_043721115.1 Fibrobacteria bacterium
GAGAATGGTTGGATCTTGGAACCAGAAATCATCCTGCCCGGATATGTCCGCGCGATCGTCCGCCGAGGGGAAGGGGCTACGAAGGTAGAATGGGCCCACGATTCCGCCTGGAGATTTATGCCTGTAATACGCAGTGAAGATTTTGGGTATCAGTTGCATCCCATCGATCTTGCCACCAACAAAATTTTGGCTTTAGCCGGACGCGATGAGCCCCGCGATTTGTTGGACTCCTTGTATCTGCATAGGACCCTTCTTGGTTTAGGCCCGCTGGTTTGGGCGGCCACGGGAAAGGATCTGGGATTTTCTCCGCGCTCATTGCTGGAACTCATTCGCCGTCGCGGCAAAATCCGCCAAGAGGATTTACAGCGGCTGAACCTGAGGGAGCCAATTGATGTCCACAATATCAAGGTGGAATGGTTGGGAATACTACAAGATGCCGAAGCATTCATTCTGAGTCGTCCACCCGATGAAGTCGGTTGTCTATACTACGAAACGCAATTGCAAAGGTTCATGGATCCTCGTCACCCAGACGCGATCAGAGTGGTTAAACATTTTGGACGTCCTGGCGGCGTGTTGCCGCGAATTTTGGAATGAGTGGGAAGGGGCTAAAACAGGTGTTGGGATTTGTATCCAATTTTCCAAACCTGTTCAGGCCGACCACGGTATCAGAATTTGCGGCTAGGCCACTTTGGAAATTTCCCGCGCGGCTTGAAAAATATTTTCAAACAATTTGGGTAGCTTATCCGTGGGCGTGGCGGAAAAAGCCAAGCGCAGTACTCCGCCGAAATTGATCACCCCAGTGGAATACTCCGCCAACAGCTTTTGGCGCAATTTCTCCGCATCCACCTTAGGCTGAATGCACATGAAGTACCCGGAATTGAAAGGCAGAGGCGAAAACTGTTCGCGGTATTCTGGATGGGTGGCCAGAATTTCCTTAACCGCATTGTACCTGATTTTCAGGAGATTGAACTTCTGGGACTTTTCCGCCGTATATTCGCTGGACGACCAGGAGCGTACGAGTAGGGACTGGGCCGGATTCGAAGTGCTTGAGATGTTGCCCCGTATGGCTCCTCCAGTTTTGGCCTCGAGAGCTTCATAAAGGGCTGGGGTACCGCCCTTGATACCGTAACTTAAAAATCCGACTCGGAATCCCCAGACATAGTCTTCTTTGGTGGCACCGTCGATTTTAACGGCCAGCAGATTAGGATGCAGATTGCACAGTTCCACAAAAATGGACTGGGCGTAGACATTGTCTTCAAACACCAGGCCGAAGTAGGCGTCATCGATCAGCACAACAACTTTGTCACCGCGATCGGCGGATTCAAGCAACGCTGCCACAATTTCTTTCACTTCCGAGGGCAGAGGCGTATAGCCGCTGGGATTGTTGGGGAAATTGAGAAGCACCACTTTTTTCCCGTTGGCGGCTGGCTGCTGAAGTTTGGCGCGAAGGCCCGACACATTGAAGTTACCCTCGCCTGATGCGCGGGTGCCAGGTTCGATATAGGTGGTAAAGGTATCCAGCGAAGCGCCAAAGGCTTGGGTAAAAATCAATCCGTAATTTTCCCAGAATAAATCAGGCAGAATTACGGTATCGCCTTCATCGCAAAAAAGATAGCCGGCCATGCTGAGTCCATGGGTCAAGGCCGCGGTGACCACCGGTAGGCTGAAGGTTTGACCAGCGAGCCCGGCATTCTTGCGCAGAATCATTTCCTTCCAAAGCTTGCGGATATCCGGGCGACCTGGGCTGGGTGCGTAGGGAAAGGCATCTCCTGCCGGCAGAATAAGGTTCTTGGCCAAGCTGGGTAAGGCCACGGGTTTGCCATCGTCCTCGAGCGCAATCCCTATAGTGGCGTTGATCTCCTTGCCATTCGCTTCTGCCGATTGTGCCAGGATGCCTTGTTTGGGAAAAAAGATGGCCTTGCCTTTGGCCGATAACATTTCCAGTACCGCTGGATTGGCGGCTTTGATGGTCTGATTCAGGCTCGCGGCTTGTGCGTCCAACTCCATGACTTGTCCTTGCTTAGTGCCCCTGCAACCGGGGCTCTCGGTGAATTCCAAAATCTACTTTATTGTGTCTCGAAGACCGAGGATTTGCTTGGCCATGGCGAGTTGGGCCTTAACGGATTCGCTTCCCGTTCCGCCTTGAATACTGCGTCGCTCCGCCGAGAAGCGGAAGGTCAGGCGATTTCGAAATGTTTTGCCGTCCGGAATCCCCGCCCAGTCTTTTTCTGGCAATTCCAAAAAGGAAACTTTGAGAGATTCCGCGCGGGCGATCATTTTACCAACCACATGGTGTGCATCGCGAAAGGGCATTCCTTTTTCCACCAGGTAGTCGGCCAGATCCGTGGCCAGCATGCCAGGGTGCATTTTGCGTAAGATGACATCCGTACGGAATTTTAAAGTTGCAATGGCTTCTGTCATAACCGCCAAGCAGGTTTCCAAGGTCTCGACGGAATCGAATACGCCTTCTTTGTCTTCCTGCAAATCCCGATCATACGCATGCGGCAGACCTTTGAGAACCGTGAACAGGCGGGTAAAATTTCCCAGCAACCGTCCGGACTTGCCCCGAATGAGCTCCATGGAATCCGGATTTTTTTTCTGAGGCATCATGCTGGATCCGGAAGTAAAGGCTTCGCCCAATTCCAGGTAGCTGAATTCTTGCGATGACCAGATGACAAAATCTTCCGCATACCCACTGAGCGTCGTTCCTAGAATGGCCATCACCCCCGAAAATTCTAGAGCCCAATCCCTGTGTGCGGTGGCATCAATACTGTTGGGGGACACCTCCGGAAATCCCAACGCCTTGGCTACCAATTCGCGTTGGTAGGGAAAGGCGGATCCGGCCAGGGCACCGGAACCCAGTGGCAACTGACCGGCAGACGCACCGGCATTGCGGAGTCGTGTTTTGTCGCGTTCCAAGGCCCAGAAAAAAGACAGAAGGTAGTGGCCAATGTAAATGGGTTGTGCCTGTTGTAAATGCGTATAGCCGGGCATCAAGTCTTGGCGATACACTTGCGCCTTGGCATAAAGGGCTTTTTGCAAGTCGACTACCGCCGACTCCAGCGCTTTTGTCCGATGACGGATATACAATTTGAAATCCGTGGCCACTTGATCGTTGCGGCTCCGGCCGGTGTGCAACTTTTTTCCGAGCTCGCCGATGCGTTCGGTGAGAATGCGTTCCACCGCCATATGGATGTCTTCATCGCTTTCTTTAAAAAGCGATTGGCCCGCTTCTAGATCAGCACGGACGCTTTTGAGCCCCTGTTGCATTTTAGTGAACTCGGCATTGGACAACACTCCGGCGGCTTTAAGGCCAAGCGCATGAGCCAAGCTGCCTTCGATATCTTCGCGGAAAAGCTTTTTGTCAAAGGAAAGGCTTACCGATAATTTTTCCATCGAGGAGGCCATGGATCCCTGGAATCGTCCTTGCCACAACTTATCGGTTTTCACAGATTTTTTTTTGCCGATTTTTTTTCCAATGGTGCCCATAATGCGCTCCCGCCCGCAGGCGCTAATATCGAGGGTAATTGTAGTTAAACTGCTTGCGCCGCCAAGTTAAGCCGACCTTCAGGGCGGCTGATAGGTTTACGACGGGAGCGCTATGGAGGGCGTTTGGGAATTAGGGAAAAGAAGCCCGTGCTTTGCGCGGTTTTCAAGGTATCGGCAAGCAGGCGAACCTGAAGGAGACATGTATTGGAAGGACTTAAGCTCGCTGCCGGAGTCCAGTCAAAAACGGGAATTCCGTCCGGGTTTTTAAAACTGTCGGCCAGGGTGATCCAATTTTTACCTGCATCCAAAGAAAGTCGAACCCAAACATTACCCGTATCCGGCATTTCCCACATGACTTGATAGGGCGCGCCCAGCGGGATCGAGTCATTGGGTCTAGGCAACACAACTCTAGGCCGCTGAGGTGGGGGAATATGGCGCACGGAGATAACGGTCTTAGACTTTTTTGTGAATAGCCCCAGGGTGGCGGAGACTTCGATGTAATAGACGCCTTCGACCGCGAACCGTATTTCCGTGCTCAAATTGGTTGGGTCACTGAAGACCACCCGATTGCCTAAAGAATCTCCGGGAAGGGGAATTTGTCGCCACAGAATGGATAGCCTTGGATTGGCAGGATCCACATTGACAACTTTGGCTAAAAGCAAACTGGGTATTTCGATAAAGGCCTCCCGTGGCGGTCCTGCCTGGATTCCAAGCAACGAATCCAAATTGGAAATACGACTCGTGTCCACTTTGCCGACGGAAATCTGGCCCGGGGTAAAAATTCTTGCGCCATTTGTATTGAGCGATTCCGCGACGGGGAAAATCTGTCCGTCTCCTTCAAGCAATCTCAATGGGAAAACACCGGGCGGCAAGTCTTCGAAGAAAAAGACGCTGTCTACCAAAGTGGCCTGGAAAGGAGTTCCAGGAATATACATTCGGCTTAATTGGTCCTTTGAAGTGGGACCGGAAACATGCGCTTGATAGTGCACCAAGGGCTTTGGTTTCATTTCCAGGCGGTTTAAAGCACCGCCGCCCAATTGGGAAAAAGCTTTTGTTTTGGAATGATAGGTCAAACCGAAATTGAGGATGCCGGTTTGATTTTCGGTTTTAAGTTGCAAGTTGAAATGCAGCACAGAATCGGAAGTGGAAATCCTTTCGATATCATTGCTGGTGAGGTTGGTTGAGTCCGAGCCTTTGAGTTTAAGCGTCCAAAGCGGTTCCGGGTCCACGGCGGGGTTTTGATCTTGGCTGTATAAGTTAAGGTCACCGGTCACCCGCAAGGCCAAGCCGGTGGAATCGTGAAAGGCTAAAGTCAATTGGGGATTGTCTACGCCGGAACTCGTACCCGCCACACGATTGTCCCCACAGCCGAAAAGACCAAAGGCAATCCATATATTCAAGGCCGCAAATCGTCTAAGGGAATTTAAGCTCATGTACTTGTTCCGGTAAAAGGATCCACAGCCGGTTAAATCTAGAAAGATGAAATGGTTCAGCCCTTAAGCGGGCACTTTGCTATTGGGAAAAAGTTGCATGGTCAATGTGTAAATACGATCTTCCTTTCCGTCCCTGTCGATAATCTCCCGCAGTTCTTCTTGGAAAGAACGGATTCGATCCTGAATGGTTTTAAATCCCGCCTTGGAAATGGAAAACATGAGGGCGTTGTATTGCCGCACTTCTGCCGGCAAAGACTCAAATACCTCCATAGCCATGCCCGTCAGCTCTTGGATGTGTTGGCGTGCCGCCATGGCCTGCACGTTTTTCTCGGTATAAATATGTTTGTCCGTCACCGTATATCCACTGGCGGTTTTTTTTATCAAGCCCAAATCCAACAGCAATTCGATGGCTTCTTCCACTTGTGTTGAACTCAATGGCGGATAGATATTTGCGGCGATGATGCCGGGATGTTTTTGTTTTTGATCGATTCCAAAATAATTCCACACGGCGGAAAAGTACCATTTAGAGAAAAAACGGTATTGAGTTTCTCCTACAATTTGGGCCCTGGAACTGCGAAACTTGGCGAGCTGGGCAAAGAAAAAGTTTTTCTCCTGCATGCCTTTGGCTTGATTGAATTGGACGAGCAGATCAAAGTAGCGTGATTCGCGTTCCCCCATGTGCAGGGCTTTCACGAATTTTACCCGTAAGGTTTGGCTAAGCTGACGACGCCCCTTAATCACGGCGGGCAATAGACTCGCTGTCGACAATGGCAAGCCGGCATCGCGTGCAAAGGATCGTTGGGAAAATTTTGAGTCGAGACTTTTTCGATGCGCAGTATAATCCCGGAGGAAATCCCGATAATTAAGGTACTGAAGAATCCTCGGTTCATGCGACGGTGTAGTCTGCACTTGGGATTTCGATAGTTTGACCATGGTTTTCAAAGTATACTCTGGGGCATGTCCCTAATACTATTAAAAACCCAATTAGGTGGGGACAATTTGGCCCCGGAATTTTCGGTAGCCGGTCTATTTAGATGCGCCTGAACCATGTATTCTTGACGCATAACGCCAGTGCCGGCGGCACATTTATTCAATGCCATCTGCGCATTTATTAAAAAAGGAAAACAATGAAAAACTCCATCCGTCCATGGTTCATGTTAGGATTTGCTACAGCCAGCATTGGCCTTGGGCAGACCACTGCCACTAAATCAGACCCGCTCCTCATGGCTGCGGCGTTTAATTCCTTTTCAGGAAAAGTGCACACACGATATGACTCGAAATATTTTTACGTGGAATCTAATGGAATACCGGATCATGTGATGATGAAGGGCATCACGGGTTGGCAACAACAGGTGCCACTGCCCCAATGCTACTTAGACGCAAATGCCTGGAGTATTCCCTTAAGTCCGGTTATGGCATCGGCAGTGGTACCCGTAAATCCCAGTCATTTCACGCGTGGGGCCATCGCTGTGGCCTCCAATGGCATTCCTATCTTCAACCCGTATACCAATACAGGCGTTGATGCCTTGGTCGACGGTCAGCTCGATGTTTTCGGCGGTCATTGTGGCCGCGCGGACGATTATCATTATCATACGGCTCCGCTTCACCTTGAGTCGATGGTAGGCACTGGCAATCCGATTGCATATGCCTTGGATGGCTTTGCTATTTATGGTTCCAAGGAACCGGACGGTGGTGCGATGGCTACTCTGGATGCAAACCACGGTCATCTGGGTTCGAATGGTGTGTATCACTATCATGGCACAGCGGCATCGCCATATATGATAGGCAATATGGTCGGCGTGGTTACGGAAGATGGTACCAAGCAAATCATTCCCCAAGCCCAGGCGAGACCGGTGCGCGGAGACTATGG
>JAYSRH010000482.1:0-2675 GCA_043721115.1 Fibrobacteria bacterium
TACTCCGGAAGTCTATTCCAAAGTTGCCAGGAGAATTGGGCACATTGCCCGAACTGCTGGCTTTGAGTATCGTGGTGCCGCAGATGAAGCCGAAAATTATGTTTCGCAAGTTCTAGTACGCGCGGACAGACCCGCTTATTGGGCAGCGCTGCAAGCGGCCGTGGCGGAAACGGGATTCCGTTATTTTAGGCAAATGGATACGCATTTCATGAATGTCCTCCGTCGAAAATTATCCGATCTGGGAATTGACGATGAACAATCCCTAGGTGGATTTGATTTGGAAGCCAGCCGCAGTAAACCCTGGACACGCTGGGAAACGGGAGTACGCCGCGAATTTTTGCATGTGCAGTATAAACGCGCCAGGCGCTTTGTCGATCCGGGTTATTGCCTTGGCACAACGGAAGAGGAAGCGTCCTGCTTGGCCTGTACGGCTTGTGAAACCAAAGAAGAGATGGATTTCCTGACGGATAAGCGCAACAAGCATGTTCCCGATTCCATTGGATTCGACAGCCGCAGGAAAATTTTCCGGCACTCCGCGCAGCCAATCAGTTTGGGTGTGCGTTGGACGGAAAAAGTAATTGGGCTTCCGAGGAAATATCCCGCCTTGGTTTTAGCCAGTGCGCTGATGCGCGCCGACAAGGCGTTGACGCCCTATTTCTGGCGGTTCCGGGAAACCTGGGCGCAAACCGGCAAGGAGATATGTTGGTCAGCCGGTGAAGAAGGCGTGCTACTCGATTGGCTGCCCGAAGGATTGGCCATGCTCCATGAGAGAATGGCGGATGAAAACTTTCTCGGAGACACCAATGCCGTCTTAGCGGAATGGGGCCAAGTTCTGGGGGAATATCCCTTAGTCAAACCTGCGGAATGGATGAGCGTCTATCATTTTGCCTCGCCCTATCCCTTGAATCTGGATGTCTACGCCAAGGCGCACGGCCTGCGCTACACGCTGAGAAAAAATGCCGGACGGGTGACCTGCGAATGGAGCAAGGATTCGCTGAAGAAGCGGCTATTAACGGCCTTGACTGCGGAAGAGGTTTCCACTCCAACCGGTAATGAATGGATAGTGCGTGTAGACGCAGCCGTAAAATTCAATCCGGAAGAATTTTTGCGCGAAGCTTTTCGCATACCAACTGCGCAGGATTGGGTGCGGGTACGCGTCACGCAATCCTTCCAATCTCCCGTGACCAGCCAGACTGGCTAGGCCCTCCCATTACACATCCAATAAAGTGACGGCTTCCTTCAGACCCTGCATCACATCACGTGTGGCGATGTATTCCAATCCCACATAACCTTTATAACCGCTGTCTACAAATGCCCGCATGACGGCAGGATAGTTTACTTCTTGGGTGGCATCCATTTCACCGCGACCGGGGTTTCCAGCCACCTGCACATGGCCGATCAGGTCCACGCAAGAGCGTATGCGTCTGATTATATCACCATCCATGATTTGGACATGGTATACATCGAAAAGCAACTTCAATGCAGGCGAACCAACCTTATTAACGATTTCGATGCAATAGTCCAGGTGGTCCCCCTGGTAACCGGGATGGCCTTTCATATCGGCCCCATCGCGCGTATTCAATGGCTCAATGCAAATGACACAATTCTTCTTTTCCGCCTGCCCGACGATTTTTTTATAGCCTTCCACACAATTTTTCATCCCCTGGTCGGGGCTGACATAGCTGCCCTTTTCCGCACCAGTGGTATCCGCGAATCCGGTAAACGTGATGAGATTGTTAAAGCCGTACTCGGCATTGGCATCAATGGCTCGGTTCATTAGTGTAAGACATTCATCCCAGTGTAGGGGATTGTTCATACCGCGAATAAACATATGCGACATGGTCAATGCGGACACCAGGCCATATTTTTTTAAAGTTGGGAAATCTTCCGGGTTCACTACTTCAATGGCAGGCACCCGGAGATCGTTTGCTACTTGGCAAATTTTTTCCAGCGACCATTTTTCACCCAAATCGTGCAAACACCATTTGGTCAAAGCCTGGTTTATGCGGCCTTTAACCACTTTTCCAAAATCATTTTCGTTCACGGCATTTTCCTGTTTTGACATTTTTTCTCCGTTATGCATTCCCTTTTACAAATATATTTATCTTTCCAAAAAATTCCGCATAAAAGGCGAAAAACGGCATTATACTTATATTTATCCGAGTGTAAATTTATGCTGGAGAGGAATTCAGCCCTATGCTGCCCGTTATCCCAGACGCAGATAAAAAAAGAACCCAGTTCCTAAATGAAATCGGTTCTAATTCGCATTTTAATTGCCTTTTTGACCATATTCCTGGCATTCTTTTCTTTGTGAAGAATAGTGACGGGTGCATTCTGTTTGCCAATTTAGGGTTGGTTCAACTCTATGGATTTGAGAGCGAAAAGGATTTTATCGGACGAACCGATTTTGAACTTTTACCACGCCGACTAGCGGAAAAATTTCGCAATGACGACCTAAAAATCCTCGGTACCGGCAAGCCACTCTTAGGAATGGTGGAGCTCTTTTTAAACTCACAAGGCATACCCGAATGGTATCTCACCAATAAGCTGCCCATCTTGTCCAATACGGGCCGTCCAATCGGTGTGATGGGAACCATCCAAGAATACCGAGGGCCCGATCCGCGCAGTGAACCGCTGGTGAGTATAGGACCCGCTGTCGAGTATCTAAAAACGAA
>JAYSRH010000483.1:0-2672 GCA_043721115.1 Fibrobacteria bacterium
CTTCAGCATCGCGATGGTTATCGGTGTCGTAGTGGGCACGTACTCGACTATCGCCGTGGCCTGCCCGTTTGTGGTTTGGTGGGATCGTCGTCGGATTCATCCGGCTACTCTGCCTAAGGCCGCAGCCCTGGCGGTTAAGAAGTAAACCGAAGCTTCGTTGTTATTGGCTGCCTGGCCCTATAGGTTATCCCAATAGAGTTAGGATTCGGCCAGCGATTTTTTCCAGCGGCAATATTTCATCTGCTAGGCCGGCCCTGAAAACGGCGCCGGGCATGCCCCATTCCGGTTAGAACCAAGGCCAATACTTTTGAGCCGAAGGCTTTGGCTACTGAACGAAAAAGCACATCCCCGGAAGGTCGGCAAGAGTTCTCGGGCGGCCCAGAATGCATTTTTAGATAAAACCGATTCAGTTCTTTACGAACTTCCATATGTTGGCCGCCCTGTGCTATATACGCGCAGCCCTTTTCTAACTCCATTCCATCCTGGCAATGAAAGATTTTGATGCTGCATTTTTTTGCGAGGCTTAAAGCAAGCTGAGCGGAAAACTCGGCAGGGATATGCTGGACAATGACAATCGGGATGCTTAAACTCGCCGGCAAGGCGCTCAATACGCGCTCCAAAGTCGATGGTCCGCCAGTTGAAACCGCAACTGTTAATATCGAAATAGTGTGGCGTGCAGTGAGACTCGCCTGTGGAACCAAGGTGCCATGAAATTGGGACGGGGAGGTATCAAGACCTAAACGCTGGGTAGGGGTGGCTGGCGTGGTGTGGTAGTTCGATTCGAGCACCCCGGTTATTTTTGGAATCAACTCCTTCCGAAGATAGGCTATTGGGACATCACCAGTTTTAAAATGTCCCTCCTTGCTTAGGAAGTCGCTGGCCCCTAGCGATAGAGCTTCAATCGTGATCCCGGCATCCACTTCGGTAACGGCGCTCAACATAATGATGGGGAGGCGAGGATAAAGTTTGCGCAATGTTCGCAGCGTGTCCAGTCCATTCATCTTAGGCATTTCCACGTCTAAAATGACCAGATCCGGAAGCATAGCGGCAGCTTTATCCAAAACTATCTCGCCATTAGCTGCCATGATGACCTCCGCTTGTAAGTCGGCTGTCAAAAGGCGATTCAAAATCATTCGAACAACTATCGAATCATCGGCGATGATAATGCGTGGTGATGCCATGAGACGCATTCATTATACCACAATTTGGCCCTTCTCATGTTGTCGATGGACAACGCTTTCCTTCCAAGGCAGCAGGAAAAGGCGCGTTATCCTTAAATTTGAGCGTATATTCACATAGTATTCCAAATGGGCTAGGGACTAACTTTTGGGTAAGGAGGCGAAATGCGAATATTAAAAGGTCGGCCAATTGTTTTGTTGTTCTTGTTCGTGCTGGCAAGGCACACATATTCATCCTGTCCGGATAAAGATTATGGCGTCTACTTAGACACCCTTTCCCCGGGCGTGGTCAAGGCCGTCCTCTACCGTTACGGCCCAAATGCGGAACCGTTTTTTGAAAAATTCAATCCAGATACCACGACACTTTCAAAATGGAGAAATACATTTCGATTTGTAGAAGAAAAAACAGTTACGGAACTTCAGCTTAGGTCTTTGATTAATTTGAAATCTGTTTCCGCCAAGACTATTGTCCTGGCTTCTTTGGATAGCGTGACCTTTTCAAAGCTGCCGAATATGGACAGCCTGATGACGGTGCATTGGAATGCCAAACAAATGTATAAAGGTTCCTTGCCGAAAAATGCCTTCAGCGTTTCGGCAAGTTTGATTAACATGCCTTATTACAAAAGACATGGCATGTTGAGCCTCAAGGGCAAGCAAGTGGTTTTGTTTTTACAGAAGGGAATTGATAGCCTCCTTTCTCAAGCAGTTGCGGAGCAGGATGGACCATGCTTATTCAGCTCAAGCAGTTTTGTCGTAGAGCAGGGAAGAGTCAGTCGAACAGGTTTTTATTGGCTGGGCTTGCCAGGAGTCTCTTTAGATTTTTCTGCGCTGATGCTAGGGGTGGTCAATGTGAAATCGCCTCGAATCTCGGGCGAAAAGTTAAGCATCCGCTCGATGGAGGGTGGGCTGTATTTTTATCATACTGGTCTGGATTGGAGCGGTTATCGGGTGACGATTACCAATACCAAAGGCGTGGTCGTGCATACATTCAAAATGGTTCCTTTTACGTCCCATGCATGGACGCCTTCCAAAAAAATGACGGGGATTTACCATGTGGAATTCCTAGCCGGTGCAAATGGAAACCATAAAAGATCGGAATCCAAAAAAGTATTGCTGTGGTAGTTAAAAAATATTTGTTTTTGTTTCCGATGCTCCTGGCTTTGCAGCTATTGGACATCGGACAGCTCTACTGTGACCTCGGCTTGACGGCAGCGCCTTCACTTGGCTTGCACGGTTTTCGCAATTCGAGTCAGTTGAGCCTCTATCTAATTACAGCGGCCCTCAGCGATTTATTTTTTCTACTCGTGATGCTGTGGATATGCGCATTGCTGTTGGGACGATGGAAGTGTCCAGACTGGATGATCAAGTTCCAGATTTCCTATATCGCCGGATGGATGATCTTGATCCATTTTTTCACTAAAAAAGTAGAGCGATTTTATTTCAAAGAGCCAGCTGATTTTAAAGCTTTAAGCCTATTGGTCGACGGAGATTATT
>JAYSRH010000484.1:0-2671 GCA_043721115.1 Fibrobacteria bacterium
GCATCCAGACGAGCATTGATCGGATTCGAAGTTTAGCCCAACATACTGGAATGGAAATCACCAAGACCACACCCATTCTCAGCCGGGCCGAATCGCTTCGCATGCTCAAAGTGCAAGTCGAGGGGTATGCCCGGTATACCGATCTGGTTGAGTTTTTCAATACCTTACGGCTTCATCATCCCGATATTTTCTTGGAGGAGATGCTGCTGAGACAAAACGGGGAAAGGGCGGACAGCAGGCTGGAAACCCATTTAGTCCTTTATGAATTCGATCGTAAACCAGGTGAATTGCCGTGAGCCTAAAACTTCTTCAGTCTTGGCCGATTTTACCTGCAATATTGATCCTTTATTTTGGGGGTGCGTACTTTTTCAGACATTTTCCAAAGCTTTCCCATCGCGTTATCGATACCCAATCCGAACTGCATGCGCCGGACAGCCTTTTAGCCTTTATTCAATCGGAGCGCCATTTTGATTCGCTTGTCGACACATCCAGTTCCCCTGCTCAGGATACCTTGGCCACAACTAAAAGTCCTTTCCGTTCCCCGCGTGAACTTGCTTCTGCGATAAAGTCCTCGCATACGCTCCCAAAGGGCGTTCCGCCGATTCGTAAGTATGTCCTGAAAGGTACAGTTGGCAATCAAGTAGCCACTATTCAGGATCCGACCGGGCAAAAGCACATCGTCAAAGTGGGAGAACAGCTAGACTCTGCCACGGTGGTCTCGATTGAGTCCAATAAAGTTGTGCTTAAAGATAGAGCTGGAAAATTTGAGCTCCAACAGGAACCATGAACAGGGGAAATTCGGAAACCGGTGCGGCCCTCTTGACCGTACTCGCTGTGCTGGCAGGACTGGGCATTGTGGTTTCTCTAGCCTTGGATCGAAATCGTGCGGACATTAGGCCATGGGCACGTGAGAATGAATGGACCCAGGCTACCTATTCCGCGGAATCGGGCATAGCCTTTCAACTCTACCTCGAACGATTTTCCGATTCGACCGAACCGAGCCAAGACTCCAACAAAGTAGCGCTGGCCGAGGATGCCTTTGACTCTCAAAAGGCAAAAAACGACTTGTTTCAATACCATCTTGACACAACTGCTACGCCACCCTCGGTTACCGTGGATCGCACCAGGGCCTATCTGGATATTACTTCTACGGGTCACCACCGCAATGGAGCCGTCACCGTATTCGCACGATTCGGAAAGGCATTGGACGACAGTGCTTTTGGACCTGCGCTAACCATGGAAAATAGCCAACCACTGGATCCCTTTCCATCGGAAAATATCAATGGTGCGCTGCGGCTGCGGTCTGCGCCTCCAGGCGTAACTTCGGAACCTTGGCCTGCGGGATTTTCCGTGGCGAATTATGCCCAGGCATTCACGGATAAAAAATATCTGGCTTTGGATGCCGCCCTTCAAAAACAGCTGGGAGAAGAAGGCGGCGAAACTGGAAATGGTTCCTATACCGAAAGGAATGCACCTCAATTCAGCCTAAAGCGGGACATATACTTTCCCTTGGGCCGGGTGGAATTCATCAATACCAGCGAGGAAACCTGGGTGATACGTGGTCCAGGACGCATTTTTGCCGAGGGTGAAATCCGCTTAAGGGGCAATATTCGTTTGGAAAATATCCAATTACTTTCGAATAAAGATATCACATTTGAAGACAGCGTGTCCGGCGAGGAGAACACCGCCTATGCGCGTGGGAGCATCTTTCTGCATGGCCGTTGCCATTTGGGAATCGAGGCTTTAGCAGGCAAGGATATTGTTCTCCGTGACCGCAGTCAAACAACCTTGGGTTCCGTGCTGATTACCGTAGGCAACCGGCACCTTACCAAGGGAAGCGATACCCTCAATGCCATTCGCCTTGAGAACCAAGCCAGGGCTAGAGGATTTTTAATTGCTGCCGGTCCCAATGGTCGCGTCGTTATAAGCACCACGACTAATGTGGTGGAAGGAGTGGTACTGGCTGCATCCGTTTGGTTGGCGGGTGAAGTTCGGGGTCCGGTTTTAACTCAGAAACTGTTATGTGAGGCCACTCAAACCCATAATTGTTTAGGGACGGGAAAAATAAATCGACCGCAACTCCCGGCTGGATTTGTCCAACCGTTGCAACTGGGGCCCGGTGACCGAAGGCGCTACAGTTTCAAACTAATGGACTGGCGAAGGTCATGAGCGTGCTGGACACAAATGCCAGAATCCAGCAACGAGGTCTCACAGTACTTGAACTGGCAGTGGCCATGACGATTTTGACAGCAGGTTCAGCGGTATTGTGGTACGGACTCCGTTCTTCCTTGAAGCTGGATAAACTGAATCGCATGCATCATACTGCGCTGTTTGCCGCGCGATCGGATTTGGAAACTGTGCGAATGCTTGCCAAGGAAAATGTGCACGACACCGAGTATACGATTTCCGGACCGGGCGGTGAAACTTTGCGCCTCGTACGCCAAGTTTTTGACAGTGTACGCATCGTGAACAGCATGCAGGAAATTGCTTTAGATGAAAAACTGGCACCGGTAGAATTACGAAAACCATTGGAAGTAAAAGTACAGGTGCTGCTGAATTCAGCTAGTGCAATAATAGAATCGGGTCCAAAAGCATGGTTTGATTTTGGAAGCCCCAGCAACCCTGACGCACGAATAGTACTCACCCTAATCCTAAAACTTCCCGAGTACCA
>JAYSRH010000485.1:0-2670 GCA_043721115.1 Fibrobacteria bacterium
GAGAATCAAGCCCAATACTATTGGCTATTTGCCGATTTGCAAATCCGTAGAGGCATCGGTGGATCTGAAACAATCCTTGAAGCAACCAAAGCGGCATTAATCAAGTATCTGTCCTTGATCCCAAAAAGTAATGTGGACGGCCAAAAGGAAGCCAAACAACTGCTTCTTAGCCTTTAATGAATTATGGAGAACCCTTTATGTTGAACCCGCTGCGGGAATTCATCGCCTTCGATTTGGAAACCACGGGGCTCGAAAGGGATGCGGATGAAATCATCGAAATCGGTGCCGTGCGCGTGCGCGATGGGCAATTGGAAGAAAGATTTTCTTGTCTCCTAAAAGCCGAAAAGCCTCTCAACACAATGATCGAATCCTTAACCGGTATTTCACCGGCAATGCTTGCCGAGTCCGGCCAGGATCCGAAACTTTCCATCGAAGCGTTCTTGCGCTTTGCCGGAGATCTGCCCCTGGTGGCGCACAATTCCGACTTTGACGTTGCGTTCATTGCCAATGCCATCACCAAATTTTCGCTTCCGCCCTTGACCAACCCTGTTTACGACTCCCTGCTACTGGCGCGTATTGCCTGGCCTGGCATGGACAATCACCGCTTGGAAAACCTGGTCGATAAATTGGAAATCCCTGTCCAAAAAGCCCACCGCGCCTTGCCCGACGCGGAACAAGCAGCCCAGTTGTGGATTATGGGTCAAGTGAAACTTGCAAGTTACTCTTCGCGAACCCTGGCTCGGCTCAGCCGCGTGCTCGAATCCGGTCCCGCTCAATGGCGCGCACTCTTCACGTCCACTGTTGAAGCAGGAGAAGACACGGTTGCGCTGCCATTAATGGCTCCAGCACTATCCCAACCAGAAGCAATCAACACCCCCGTCGAAGAATTATTTGCCCCCGGCCAAGCCATTGACGCAGCGTTCAAATCGCTGGGTCGAACGTATCAAAGCAGGCCGCGTCAAATCCGCATGGCTTCCCTGGTAGAACGCAGCTTCAAGGAATCGCGAGTGCTGGCCGTTGAATCTGAACCGGGTACAGGCCGAATGTTGGCGTGCATAGTAGCCGCCGTACGTCATGGGCTTTCCCGTCGCCGTCCCGTTTACTTTGCTGTTTCCAGTCGTCAGAGAATGGAAAGCATCATAGCCACCGAGCTTCCAGTGATGCAGGCATTGTATGGCAAAGAACTTCGCCTTGCGATGCTCAAGCCGCCCTCCGCGTACTTGAGCCCAAGAAAATTTTCCGCAATCATGGAGCATCCGGAAACCCGGCTCTTTGCTGAAGAAAAGTTGGCCATCCTTCCACTTATCACTTGGCTGGAAACCACTTTGGATGGTGATATAAACAAAAATATGGGCTTCAACCAGGATCGAAATAGGCTGCTTTGGTCCAAGTTGTCGTCGGAATCCTACCTGGGTGAACCCGGTGGACATGCCCATGCCGCTCGGGAAAAGGCCCTGCGTGCGCACCTTGTCCTTATCGATCAGGCTCTTTTTATGGACGATTTGGCAATGGACTTTTCCATTCTACCTCCTTATGAAGCCATTGTTTTCGACGAAGCCCATTATCTTCCGGAAATCGGACAAGGTCGATTGGGCCGGGAGGTTAGTTTTTTCCGCCTGAAATACATCATCCAACTTGTGGCTTTTTCAAAAACAAGTTCCGCCGGTCTCCTAGCGGAAATGGAACGGCAAGCCGCCGAATCGGTAGCTGGACCAGAAACGCTGGATACCCTGGAAAAGCTGGAAAAACTGAAAGAAAAAATCTTTGAGCCGGAAAGGCAATTGCAAAAGTTTTTCAATAAATTGGCAAAGCACGCCCAGAAGCGGCGCAAAGATGGTGAGAACCGAATCCGGTATGCGGATAAGCTTGTTATTGAATTTGGTAGCGGACCGGAACCGGTCACGGCCTCTGTGGAAGAGTTGGAAGGGTTACTGATTAAGTTGGCCGTGGCATTCCCGGATCTGGCCGCCGAAATTCGTAAAGTATCCGACATGTTACGTTCCTTTCGCGCCGATTTGGAGCATCTCTCCCATCCTCAGGTTATTGTTGCGGATGCGGAAGAACCATCTGAAGAGTTAAGTCAGGTTTACTGGATAGAGGATTTCCCCAATCCACACCGAGCTCATATCCGCTGCGCGCCAATGGATATCGGACCCTGGCTGGCAAAAAAGTTTCTCCCCCAAATGGACTCGGTGGTTTTTGCTTCTCCAGCCCTGACCCTTGGCGATCAATTCGGTTTCTTCGCCGAACAACTCGGTCTCGATTTGCAATCCGACCGAATAAAAACCGCCCTGGTCCGAAGCAAAGATAAAGAAGAGAAGCCCGTGCCTGTTTTCATCGCGCGCTTCAGCCCCGTACTCAATAATGCCGCCTCCGCAGATTCCATGGGCGCTCTTATATTACGTGGATTGCTGGAAATCGTTCACCCCGCATTTGTCTTATTCACCCACGTCGGGATGCTTAAACAAATTCGTGGAATATTGCAGGAAGGCTTATCGGCCCAGGGCCGCATGGTCCTGGCGCAACATATCGATGGAAGCCGTGAAAATCTCCTGCATCTTTTCCGTCGCCGAAAAGACACTTGTTTGCTTGGTACCGAGACCTTTATGGCCAATCTCGGGGATGAGGATCAAATTCCCGAAATCATCATGGTTACCAAGCTGCCGTTTC
>JAYSRH010000486.1:0-6766 GCA_043721115.1 Fibrobacteria bacterium
AATCGACTCTCTGCAACTTTGAATCCCAAAATCCATTCCAAATTGACCCGTAACATCCAGCCGGCAGAACCTGTATACCAAGTCCAACCGCCGCGTCCCACGTGTGGATACTCGGCATACACATCGGCGGCAGCTACGTAGGGTTCCACTTTATATCTATAGACACCTGTTCGATTTGACGCATGATTGATGGGGTTCAGGAAAGAGAACAATTCCGAGGCCTTGTCGCCCTCTCCTAGCGCAGCAAATGCCGCCACCATCCACAATGCAGCATGCGTGTATTGGCCTCCGTTTTCCCTTACACCCGGTAGGTAACCCTTTATATAACCGGGATCACGATCGGATTTGTCAAATGGAGGAGTAAACAGGAGAATCAGCCCTTCATCCCGACGTACCAAATAACTTTCCGCCGACAACATTCCCTGCCGTGCCTTTACCGGATCTCCAGCTCCAGATAGAACAGCCCATGATTGGGCAATGGAATCAATCCGGCACTCCGAGTCACTGGACGCGCCCAAAGTCGAGCCATCATCGAAGAAGCCGCGTCGGTACCAATTTCCATCCCACGCATTTCCATCCAAGGACACACGGATCGCTTCCGCTTTTTCACTCCACGCTTTTTGCCTCGCCAGCTCTCCCCGACCGGCAGCTATTTTTGCAAACCCGAGCAAGTTTGGAATGAGAAACCAGCCCAACCAACTGCTCTCCCCTTTACCCAAGTGCCCGACCCGATTCATACCGTCATTCCAATCGCCCGATCCCATTAAAGGCAAACCATGCTCGCCAACTCCCAAACTCCTGTCGAGTGCGAGGGCACAATGCTCATAGACGCTCGCCATGGATCCGTTTTGCCCGGGTAAAAAATAAGCGTCTTCCTTTCCTTCCGGGATCGCCGGTCCTTCGAGAAAGGGCAAAGCCTCATCAAGTACACTTTGATCTCCCGTCACATTCAAATAGTGCAACACAGCATATACAAGCCAAACCCGATCATCCGAAAAATGCGTTCTCACACCCCGTCCGGATGGCGGATGCCACCAATGTTGCACATCTCCTTCCGGAAATTGATGTGCGGAGGCGCGCACAATTTGTTCCCGTGCCAATTGCGGTTCAGTCAAGGCCAAGGCCATGGTATCCTGGAGTTGATCCCGAAAGCCATACGCGCCGCCTGCCTGGTAGAATCCCGCCCTCGCCCAGAGCCGGCAGGCGATGGTCTGGTACGGCAACCAACGATTGACGAGTAAATCCAAAGCCCGGTCAGGCGTACTGATCTTGATTTGACCCAAATGATGGTCCCAATACGCTTTCACTTTATTTAAGGAATCGGGAATATCAATGGTCCGATACCGGCGCACCAAATCCACAGCTGCCACATTTTCCGTAGCCATTCCCAAGGCAATCACAACTGTCACCTTTTCGCCGGGGCGCACACGTAATTTCGATTGCAAAGCACAACACGGATCTTGTCCAGCACCAGACAAGCCAGAAAGTGGTCCTGAGCGCAGCAATGCTTGAGGAGCGGATTTATCGCCATTTCTTCCCAGAAACTCGCTTCTATCGCAGGTCCAAGAGGATTGTTTTCCAAGCATATCGACGAAAGCCACTTGGTTGGAAAACTCGCCTACCCAATCATTGCGAGCAAAAATAGCCCCGGTGTCGGAATCCAATTGGGTTTTCAAATGTTGCGTGGCCAAGCCTCGGCCCATGCCAAGCACCCATTCTGCAAAAAAAGTCACATCCAGATTACGAACCGCATCAGAAGTATTTTCCAAAGTAAGTAGGGATAGTTTTAGGTTGTCCTCCAACGGAACCCATTGAATTAAGTCGGCGCGAATTCCATGGGAGGAGTGTGCATATCTTGTATATCCTTGTCCATGCACAGCCTCATAGAGTCCATCCTTTTCGCGAATCGGTAATGCTGTTGGACTCCAGATTTCTCCGGAATCACAATCGCGAATGTAAATGATTTCACTCGGAATATCCCCTACTGGATCGTTTGACCACGTTGTAAGCTTGCATTCCCGGCTGTTCCCGCTCCAGGTATAACCGGAACCCGACTCGGTCGCAATAAAACCAAATTGAGGGTTGGCTACCACATTGACCCATGGGGCCGGTGTCCATTGGCCTTCATCCAAAATGATATGGTATTCCCTCCCGTCATTTCCAAATCCGCCGAACCCATTAAAAAACTCAAGCTTCGGGCGATTTGGAGGACTTGAAATTTGTGAATGGGCGGGCAGCGGCGATTTGCGAAAATGCGGCGAGTACCCTGGACTGCGCATGCGTAGTACTTGGTCCGCCAAGCTCCCGCGACGTGCAACCAAAACCGCTCGCGAAGCCGCTAGCAATAAAAGGTATTCCTCCTTGGACAACTGATCTCTACGCAATAAAAAAACTGCCCCCCGCGTGCCATTGGCAAGTGCTCCATGCCCGTCCCGACGCATTCGCAATACTGCTTCCAGTTCCGCCTGCTGATGCTGTAAATACGACTCCGGATTGTCATTCACAAGCACCAGGTCCACGTCCAGGCGTTTCATTTCCAGGTAGGCATGCGCTTTGAGCAGATCCTTGGCAAGATTGCGGTCACCGGCTTCATCATAAGTCGCCAATACAATTGGTAGATCACCGGAAATGCCGAATTTCCAAAGACTTTCCTGTCCCATTTTATTGAGTTCGAGCACATTTCCCGGAGGTCGCATGGAAGGATCCAAAAAGAAAAGTCGATTGGCCAAGCGTTGGTATAGGCGTGACTCTTCGGAACCTATTCCAAAATGCCTAAGCTGGATATGCGCTTGTGTCCAGGCTAAAGTCGCCACGCGCTCAAACGCATCAGGCTCGCGATATTTATCGGCTAAAGACAAGGCATCTTCCCTTGAGCCCGCCGTCAAAGTGGTAAATACCAATTTGACCTTGCCACCGGAAGGTATGCGCACTCGATACCTTAAACTGAAAACCGGATCCAGAACGGGACCTACGGTATTCGATAAAGGTTTCCCATCGATTATGGAAATGGGTCCGCGCAAGGTGTGGCCTCGCCCCAAAAACTTGGCCCGATCCGTTTCAAATTGTACGCCGCCAATAACTTCACCATCTATGCCGCATACATGCGCAGCCCAAATGGGAGACTCAAGGGAGGACCTAGGACGGCGGTTGGCGAGCAATGCTCCAAGTTGGGGAGCAAATTCCGTACGTATGAAAAGATTGGAAAAAGCAGGATGAGCCAGGTCGGCATCGTGTGGGGCAATGACGATTTCCATATAGGATGTCACTTCAATTTCACGGGCTTCTTCGCCCAAATTTTCAAGCGTCAACCGGCGCACTTCCGCATCGTCTTCCGAAGAAACGACAATCTCCAATTTGCTGGCGATGTCCCCATCCCGGCGGGTTAACTCAGCTCTATCCTCAGAAAACACCGCTTCCAAAGCGTCGGGCTCCTTAGCTGTTGGCTGATAGGTTGCCGACCATACGTTTCCATCAAGCGGATCACGCAGGTAAAGGTATTGCCCATAATTATCCAGAACTGCATCCTCACGCCAGCGCGTAATGGCTTGTGCGCGCCAACGGCTGAACCCGGATCCCGCCGTGGTAATCATCACGGTATATCTTCCATTGGACAAAATATGGGAACGGGGGATCGGCTCATGCACGGAACTGAAACGATGCAATACTTCAGGAATCGGACTTTCCACGTGAATGGGTTTGGCCACTTCATCGTCATTGGCTCGACTTAGCGTTACGCCCTTAGGAGTTCGCTCTTGAAGTAGCGGATCCGCAGCCCGGATGAATGGATCGGAATGGAAACGATTCTGCATGCTACCTTCGAGCAATACGTCAGCCAGGGCAACCAAGGCCATGCCTTGATGATGGGCAAAATAGGATTTGACAATAGAAGCCGATTGTCCGTCCTGCAGGCGCGTCCGGGTATAATCAATGGATTCATAAAAACCATAACGACCTTCTGCACCTTGTTCCCGAAGGCTCGCGAAGTTTAAGATGGATGCTTTCGGATTGATCATGGCCGCCAACGCCGTGGCATAGGGGGCGACAACCAAATCCTCACTTAACCCACGCTTTAGGCCTAAGCCGGGAACGCCAAAACTTGAGTATTGATACGTCATTTCAACATCGCGAATATTGTAGGCAGCTTCAGAAATTCCCCAGGGAATGCCTTGGGCTTTACCGTATTCGATTTGACGCCGTACGGCATATCTGCAGGCATATTCAAGCAGGCTGCCGGTCGGCGAACGCATGACCAAACGCGGCATCAAGTATTCGAACATGGAACCGGACCAAGAAAGCAAGGTTGCGCCTTTACCCACCTGAGTTAAGGTGCGCCCAAGCCGAAACCAATGGGATGGAAGAACATCACCCTTAGCAATGGCAATGAAACTGGTCAAGCGGGCTTCTGATGCGAGCAAATCATAAAAACTTTGATCCAGCACCTCTTCTCGAGGCCGATAGCCAATCGCAAAAAGCTTTCTTCGGTTGTCCAATAGAAATGAAAAATCCATCTCCAAATAATACTTGGAGCAACGATCCATGACGTTCACTAATCTCTCAGTGGTTCTGCGGGCGTGAAAGGCCATCCGCTCCAATTCCAGAGCTAAATCAGAAGCCCACGTCTGTAACAATTTCGATTTACCGGCTTCGAATAAATGGAAGCCTTGCCAAATCCTTAGTTCAGCAACAGCGAGTAAACACCGATCTTCCATAACATTCAAAGACATCGGTTCAAAAATAACGGAAAAGGTTTCCGGTAAACCTAAATCGGTCAATTCCTGCAAAGCGGAAAGCAATTCTAAATTTGGGAAGAACCCTCGGATATCTCTGCATATTCCCTGCATGTTCGTACGGAAAAATTCCCCCCGTGACTCAACCTCACGGGACGTCGGTTCATTGAGTTCCATTGCCATGGAACGAGCCAAATCCATTACGTTTTCCGTGTGCAATTCCCATGCGCTCAAGCGGTGCACCCATTCAAATGCATTGACGGGAATTGGAGATATGATTTCCTGAAGTTTGTCTATAGCTTCCAGAAGATGCTTTCGACCGAATGAAAAAGTTCGCAGGTTTTCCGGCAAGTCCAAAACTGATTCTTTGAGCAGCGACATCAAATCAATCAGTCCGGTTTCCAATGAACCCAGAAATATCGGCGCACTCAAGTATTCATGACAAGTTTGTTTAAGCGTCACAAGATGGCCGGCTAAGTTACCGCTATCCACGGTAGATATATATTTGGGTTCCAGCGCACGTAGGTCAGTTGTCCCATACCAATTGAAAAAATGCCCACGGTAACGTTCCAGCTTCCCTAGGGTGTTGAAAACCGCCTCGAGTCGTTCCAGGCAATCCGTTATTCCAACCCAGCCGAAATCCCGCGCCGTAGCGATGGAAAGCAAGCCTAAACCAATATTGGTAGGCGAGGTTCGATGGGCAACGACGGGTACGGGATCTTCTTGAAAATTATCAGGCGGCAAAAAATTGTCTCGTTTGGTGCTGAAATCATGAAAAAAACGCCAGGTTCGCAATGCCACCTTTCGAAGCGCAATTCGATCCTGATCTAAAAGGACCTCATCTTTTTGTGACTTTTGCGATGTACTGGCTAGATACGCCAGGTACGGTGAGAACACCCACAGGCCAAGCAAGGGGCTGGCTAAAAGGAAATCTGTCCGTCCTTTTAAATACCAAATTAACCCTCCCAAGGGAAGAGTTAGCAGTACCGGCGCCGGCATGATGCGATAGAATGCAAACACACCGCTCCGGACTTCTGAAGCTGCTTGTGCCATGGTAACCCATTCGAGCAGATGCTTTCTGGTGAAGCAAAGTCGCACTAGGGTTTTTGATATCGAATTCAGTATGAGCCAGGCCTGATGAGCCAACAGCACCACGGCCAGAAAAAAGTGGACGAAAACTTCCATAAAGGATTCCGCCATGTCGCGTAAAAATCTTTTTTTATCAACTCCGGCCATGGGCGGTACTACAGCTTCGGAAGCCGATACAAAATCAGGAATTCCCAATGCCAGTAAAACGAGCACGGTCCAGGCTCCGCAAGCATCGGGCAGCACCAACCATCCCACGGCAAGTGAAAGAAACGCAAAAGGTGAAACCAGACTTCGACGCAAATTGTCGATCATTTTCAATCGACCTAAAAATGGCAATGGCCTTTTATTGAGTATCCATGGTAACAATTGCCAATCGCCGCGAACCCATCTATGTTGCCGAACAGAATAGGCCTGGTAATGGGAAGGAAAATCCTCCAATACTTCCACATCGGTTAATAGGCCACAACGGGCGAAGCTCCCTTCAAAAAGATCATGACTCAGCAAGGTGTTTTCTGGAATCCGGTTTTTCAAAGCCGCTTCAAAAGCCTGCACATCATAAATACCTTTACCACTGAACGATCCTTGGTCATAAAGATCCTGGTAGACATCGGAAACCGTTCCTGCATAAGGATCGATTCCGCAGGGGCCGGAAGTCACCCAATGAAATAAGGTCCTATCAGCTCCCACAGGAAGCGCAGGCACAACTCTTGGTTGTAAAATACCATAACCGCCAATCACCATACTTTGCTTTGCGTCGAATCTAGGGCGGTTGAGCGGATGCGCCATGCACCCGGCCATCCGGGAAGCCTCGCCTTTAGGCAAACGGGTGTCTGAATCAAGGGTGATGACATAACGAATTCCGGTGGGAATAATTTCTGATTGTTGATCGGGAATAATGAAACTGGTATTTCTATCCCCGGATAAAATTTTGTTCAACTCGGCAAGCTTGC
>JAYSRH010000487.1:0-2663 GCA_043721115.1 Fibrobacteria bacterium
TGGCTAGCTGAGCGGAAAATCCGGGAGCAGGCGCAGGTGGTGGAGATGGTGTAAATTAGAAAAGAGAGTGATGGAATATGGTGTTCACCGGATGGTTACGTTGGAAAGTTGATATTGCCCTGCACTATTGGTTGTAGTCTGTTGCCCATTTTCCTCGATACGTACCGTTACGCCTTGTAGAGGCCGATTGCTATTGTCCAAGATGACACCGCTTACCTTAGTTTCTGAAGGCGGACCTGGAATATATCCTGAAAGCACGAAAACGGCGGGCTGGCTGGGATTGCCTGCGAAGGAAGCTTCCACAAGGTTATTATCCCGTCCCTCTTGTAATCCTAAAGTGAAAGAAGCCACGGCGCGCCCATCTTCTCCCGTTATGGCGGAATCCAAATTCTGCCCATGGAAATGGCCGCCGCCTGCTTTGACTTTGAATTCAACCATCACGCCGGGAATTGGATTACTGGCGCTATCGGTAACAATAGCGACAAGAGGATGTGGGGCTCCGTTTCCAGCCAAGCCCCGTTGCATATCACCGGAGGCGGTCAAAATCCGTTGTGCCAATTGAGTGTTTGCATTCGCATGGAAAACGACCGAGCCAGCAAAGCCCTCGGCCACGGCTGTAACCTCATTGGTTCCAGGTCCTGCGCGCTTGCCTAGCACAAACGGAACCGATGCCAATCCATCGACATCAGTAGCGACTTGCAAAGTCCGCGCATTTCCAGTAAAGGAACCATCCCCCACCGTAACGCGGAAAAATACTACTTGTCCAGCGGCAGGTTGATTCAAGGAGTTTTTAACTGAAACTACGAGTTGCTGAGGGAGAAGACCGTAGATAGGGGCACTCTGATTGTTCCCAGAAAATAGGGTCAGAGAGGGCGCCACGGATTCATCAAGCTTTACATGCGCCACGGCACTTTCCACATTCCCGGCGCGGTCAGTGGCTACGGCCGTAATCGTATTCATGCCGGAGGACAAAGGAAGCACGACGGAAAAAGTATTGTTAACTACTTCCGCCTCGATGCCATTCACCTTGACCGAAGGCATGCTTTGACCTTGGACATCGGAAATACGATCGGAAACGCTTCCTGTAACTATTACCGAATGGTCTCGCATCACCAAGCTATCTGTTGGCGAGGTAATATAGATTCGTGGTTTTTCCCGATCTAAAGTAACCGTGAGCGTAGCGGAAACTTGATTCCCGTCTTGGTTAGTTGCCGTGGCCATCAGCGTGTTCCGACCATCAACCAATGGAACCAGAGTTTCAAAATGGTTGCCGGCAATGGCCGTGGGAATGCCATCAATTCGAAGATTGGTCAAGACACCGTTGGTTTCCCCCGCAACAAGAATATCGGCAGTTCTAACAGTAATTAAGTTGGTTGGAGAAGTTATGATAAGGGCTTGGGGTGGCAAGGTACAGGTAAAGGCAGACAAAAGAGTTGCCCTATTCCCAATGACATCCTGCACACTAATCGAAATATGATGTTCACCTTCACTCAAAGAAAGCACAGCCACAGCCGAGTCAGCGGAATGGATAAGGTTAGTGGTAATATTTTTCCCGTCCAAAAGCACTTGCAACGTGCCTTGGGCGATAGGTGATAGTGAATCGCTGAAGGTTATTTTTAACGGGACCGAGAGATCAGCCAGTTCTTGGTGGTTAACGGGATTTAATGTGATTCTAGGAGGAATGGTATCCAAGGTCACAATGACTTCAGCTTTACCCAGATTTCCAGCTGCATCGGTTGTATCGACCGTAAGCACATTCGCTCCAGGTGCCAGAGAGAATGATTTTGATCGCGCTGCGGAGTCTACTGTATAGTGAACCGTGATGGTACTTGCGGATACAACTGTGTCTCGCCCCGGGCTCGATATAACCACTACGGGAGCACGAGAATCGCGATTAATGGTGATCGAGGCCGATCCCGAATTTCCTCCTAAGTCCGTAAAGGAGCGTGTTACCACGTTGGGACCTTCGGTCAGGAGTTCAAAGAGTTGATTGGATTGATCAATTCCATCCACAGTCCAAGCGATTTCAGATGCCGGTTCTTTAGTAAACGACCCGTTTAGCGGACTTGTAATGGCAACTATAGGCGCCTGGGTGTCCAGTATGACTTTGGCCGTATCGGCGCCCCGGTTCCCGGCCGCATCCATGGTATCCACCATTAGGAGATTCAATCCTTCTACCAAGGTAAAAGTCTTATTAAATCCGGTAACGCCATCGACTTGATATCTTATTGCAAAAGTTGAATTCGCAACGACCGTGTCCGCACTAGGGCTAGTAATTACAATAACCGGTGGTTGAGTATCTAGGGTCACAAGGATTTCAGCTTTACCCACATTACCAGCTGCATCGGTGGAATCGACAACAAGCACATTCACTCCCTGTGACAGGGAGAATAATTTTGAACGCACGGCGGAGTCTACCGTATATGAAACTGTGATTGTGGGTGTGGCTACAACCGTGTCTCGACCTGGACTGGATATGACTACTAGGGGTGCATGTGAATCGAGATTAATGGTTATCGAGGCTGTGCCTAAATTCCCGGCTAAATCTGTAAAGGAGCGAGTCACCACATTGGGACCTTCGACCAGCACTTCACTGCGTTGGCTAGATTGATCAAGTCCATCCACTGTCCAAGCTATATTAGCGGTGGGCGCTTTAGTAAACG
>JAYSRH010000488.1:0-6726 GCA_043721115.1 Fibrobacteria bacterium
TGTGCCCATTCGCGGAGCAATGAAGGGATTCACGAGCCACTCATCCAAGCTGTGGTAGTGAAATAGGTTGATCCGCAGCATGGTTACCATGTTTGAAAATGAAAATGTGGCCTTGTGAATCTTAGTCCGCATGCTGTCCGAAATGTTTTTAAGGTCTTGCAAGAGTAGTACTGTGCATAATGCCGAATATATTTGTGCTTTGACCGCATTTTCTGATGTGCCCAAAAAAGATTTGATGTGCAGGTTTTGTTTTATCTGTTTGAAAAAAAGTTCCACTTGCCACCTTTGCTTGTATATGGCTCCAATGGTCGATGCCGCCAAATGGAGAATATTCGTCAGTATTACCATTTCCTTCTTTTTTTCCGCAATCCAAATCGTAACCGACCGCAATGTATGCGGGCACAGGCTGCCTTTTGCTGATGTCAATCAAATATGTACATCGCGCCGCACCGCGCCATCTTCAGTGGAATTAGACTTCGACTGCAATTCCACTTCTTCAAATACCGCGTTGTCCTTTAGGCGGGTGACGAAGAAAATCCCTTTGGTAGTCATGGTATTGAATAAACCGTAATCCACATAACCCCTGTCCATCGCTACAATACTGCCCTTGGGAATAGTCCTAAAAAGCAAGGCTTAATGGCTATGTAGGCTTTGCTTTAGAGATTGGCAGTCGAAGCGCTGGGAGGTGGAAATTACGGTTCGGCCGTTCCACCATCCCTGGGTTCCCGCACTTCCAGTTTTCGGCGTGTGATCTGCTTCCCCAAGGAAATAAATTCATATTGTACCTCGAGCGAGGGGTCCTGAATCTGAGGTGGAAATGCAGGAAGACGATGGACGCGCTTAAAAACTTGCTGAGCGAGGGAGTTAAAATCTGCTGAAGGGCTTTTCTCCTGCCAGGTGACCCCAAGAATTTTTCCATCTCGGCTAACCTTGATTTTGGCAATGGAACGGTAGGGACGTTCCTTTTCAAATTTTGCTGGCAGTGTCCAAAAACTTTCCACCGTATGCCTGACCCGGATAGCCCATATTTTTAAAGCGTCTTGGCGCAATTTTTCTAATGCCAACCGAGCCTCTTTATCCACATCTGGAACGGCCAAGGATTCGGGATAAACGACAATTGGCTTGCCGGACAAAATATTAATCAGGCTTCCGTCGGTATTGAAGTCCTGTCGTTCCAACTGTATGCCATTTCTGAAAAGTGCCAGGCTCTTGATGCCCCCTTCAGGATACCAATAGGTCAATGTGCTTTCGGGACTTCCCATTTTTTCAAACCCTTCATACCAGGGTCGGCCAGTCGAATACCATGCTGAAAATTTGCCGTCTCGTGCACCCGTTTTGAAAAAGGCTTCAAACTTTTTCTCACCATTCGAGTACCACCAAATTTCATGTCCCTGTTTTCGTCCGAGGTTATCCCTTTCTATGGAATAGCTACACTGGCAAGGCGCATAAATCCCCTTATCCACTTGTGTGGAAGCGCAGTTCATTAACAAATAGAGTCCACAAACAGAACCGAGTAGCCGAAATGGTTTCATATCCATTCCTAGTATAGCCAAATTAAGGGGTAAATAAGGCGAAGAAAAAGAATGAAGGCTGTTTAGTAACGTCGCATAACACCGATAATTCGCCCCAAAATGGAAAAATCTGGAGTTGCCGTGTCGACGATAATCGGACCATACGCGTCATTGGCAGGCTCGAGGCGAATCCTACCCGCTTCGGGAAAATAATACTTAACAGTGGTTTCCTCACCGATCAAGGCCACTACAATTTGTCCCCGTTCGGCCTGGGATTGTTGCCGTGCGAATATGAGGTCGCCGTTGAAGATTCCGGCATCCTTCATACTGTCACCGGAAACCCGCAGTGCGAATACATTTTTCTGGCGCATGAGAAAGTCCCTGTCGACAACCACGGTGCCCTCCAGATTTTCTACTGCCAAAATGGGTTGGCCGGCCGCCACCCTTCCTACAATGGGTATTTCAACGCCATTGGCTTCTGAGGAAAAGGAATCAAAGGTAACCCGTGGTTCTCGCGTACTTTGGGGCAAGTCGATTCCCCTGGAAAGCTTCGGTGAGCGAGCAATAAAGTTTTTTTTGACTAAGGCGGCCAGGATACTGCGTACGCCATTAGTAGAGGAGATTTGAAACTGAAGCCCGATTTCCCGCAAAGTGGGTGGCCGGTTAGTCTCTTCGATTCTGGCTTTTATAAACTCAAAAACCTCACGCTGACGATCGGTTAAGGCCTTTTTGTCTTTTTTTACAAGAGCTTCCACAGCCACCTCCGGTTTTTTAATAATATACTGCACAAATAGTTAGGTGTCAAGACGTGCACTATAATTTCGATTGAATCCAGGGTTACTTTTTGCTACCTTATATATGTGGTACTTCTTAACTTGTTATTGAGTTTGGGGTTCTTAATTTTCCTTGCTTTGGTTTTGTCCTTGATCAGCCGCATCAATAGTTTGACAAGACAGGCTAGCCGGTTGGCAAGCGCAATTACCAAAGCCGAAGAAGTGGAACAAAACCTGGCTATGGGTGTACCCATGGCGAAAAACTCCAAATCCCAGTGAAGAATACCACCCCGCTCCATGTGAAAAAATATTTTCCATTGGAGAAAGGGCACAACCAAAACAAGGTTTACCTAGCTCTGCATTGCAGTAAATCAGGCTTTTAGCCAAAAACACCCTAGGTAAAACCTGCATAACCTCATTAGAAAGAAGAAAGAAACTTAATCCATGGAAACTACCCAGTTCTATATCCTGGCTGGCCTTTCCGGCCTATCTGTTGCCGCCTGTGCCGTCCTATTCTACAAACTCCGTTCTGTTATTTATCTCCTTGAACAGCCCGTCGTCAAGAAGATGTCTCCACAATTGAAGCTCAAGCCTGTTAAAGTAGATGATTCCGAAAATGCCAATGCGCGTCCTGATACCCGTCCCGCAAATGCGGCTAATGGTACCCGTGGCCCCCGTCCCAACTTTGAACGTCCAGAAGGTGGTGAGCGCCAGAATCGCGACAGCCAACTTCGGCAGGATCGCGGCCCCAGGCCAGACCGTCCCGAGGGTGGGGATCGTGGCCCTCGTCCAGAAGGCGGAGACCGTGGGCCCAGAAATGACCGCTTCAGCGGCCGTGACCGTGGCCCCCGTCATGAAAGAAATGATCGCAGCGGGGGAACGGCCCCACGTGACAATGCCGGCAGCCGTGAACCCGGCGAACGCAACGGCGGTTTTGACCGCAATCGAAATCGCAACGAAGGCCAAACGCACACCAACGAACCAGCCACCACCGGTGAATCAGTTGCATCGCCAGCCAGTCGACCAGCAACCATTTCCAATCCGGAAAATCACGGTGGGCCAGCCTTAGCGCCTCGTCGACCCCTGTCTTCCACGGTTGATTCAGTAGCGTCGAATAAGGAATTCACACCTCCCGAGCCCGTTTCAGCAGCAGAAGCAGCGGATGCCCTTTTTATGCGCGATGATTCTGACATTCAACACGGTCGTCGTAATCAGTTGAAGAAAAAGCCTAAGTTCGACGTTAGCGAAGAAGATGTTAAGCTAGCGGCTTCAGAAGAGTCCAAGGTCTAGGCTTTATAATTGAATAACTGGAGGCTGGTCTCGGAGACCCTTCTCCATTCTAATTAACAAAGGGCAGGTTATACCTGCCCTTTTTATTGTACCGAATTCCATTTGGCTGCACGCTTGGAATAGGTTTTAGACTACATGCCCAATCCTAAAGTCATGGATAGGTGCATGCCCCAAAAAGAGCCGTTTCGTTTACCCATTACAGTAAACGGAACGCCAAATTGCAAGGATACCAAGTCCGCTACATCCAAGATTAATCCTGGTTCCGGTATGATGGCGTAACCGCTAGTCTCCACGGTTTTTCCATTATTATCGTCATTCAAGTGCACAAGCCCGGTTAGGCCAAGGTAAGGGAAAAATGGGTCTACCAAATACCCGATTTGTGCATGGACGAAGCCGTGATCGCCAGGGTCTAGTTGGTTATTTCCTTTATCGGTGAAATGGAATTCAAAACCGGCCTGGGCCTGACCAACAATTTTTTCTTTAGATGCCATTCCCAAAAGGGTCAGCGCCAGAAAATCATGGTTGTAACCGTTTTTATTTCCCTTGAAGCCAACGCCATAGCTCAAGTCGAATCCCACGTTAATCGGTCGATAGGTGTACTTGATTCCAGCTTTCAAGTTGTCCGGGAAAACCGCCAAGGAATCCTTGTGGGATTTGAAGGGCAATAGCAAATGGATTTCAAAACCCTGGGGCAAACCAAGCCTAGCCTCTATGGGAAAGTCTAACTGCGTCTGAATACTGTCTGTAGGAAATTTATTGCGTTTCCCGCTCGAGTCATAATATGCGGTCCGGGAGCGGTATTCCAAACCGGATTCCAGTTGCACACGCCAAGGAGGTAAAGAAAGATTTTCTTGGCCGAATGATTTATCCCGATAGGGCGCCAGTACAGTCATACGCGTCGAATCCCCTTTTCCGAGAGACAGCTTGCGTATCGAACTCTTGAAATGGGCTTCTTTGGGCACGACTTTTAGCCGGGAAATTCCCGGCAATACCAAATTATTCACATAAGGTGAAGGTCCAATTTTTACACCGTCCATCCAGATTTCGGCGCTGTCCGGATCCGTGGACACTTCCAAGTATCCATAATGAGTGGGGATCTCCCGATTCATCTGGGTGATTTGGCCCTCAGCAATGACAACATCAGGAATGGCCAAGGTATCATGGCTGGGCAACACTAACCAAATATTATATCTACCGGTGGATAGCTCACGGTTTTCCAGGGGTGTATCGCCCAAGTATTTTCTATCCGGATCTTCTGGACCCGTGTACCAGACTTCAGCTCCCGTAGGACTGGATTCCAAAGTCAGAAATCCCGTAGCTCTGCCCAAGGTAACGGATGCGATAAGCAGCATAACCGCGAATAAGGGCAAACTGAATTTTTCTTGTAGTCCCATAGTCATCCCCTCTAACTTACCGGAACCGAGGAATATAGAATTTCCTAAAAGGCATTTATATGCTAGATTTTCGACCTGGCTAGGCAATCCAAAACTTTGAACTCCAGGAACCGTCAATGAGTGATAAGGTGATTTGGTTGGAAGGCATGGTCCTTTCCCCACAACATTTACAACAAAGCGATTTGCTTGCGGATTCCTCCGTCAATGCCCGCCTGCAAGTGCTTTCCCCGTTTTATTACGGTCTAGCTTCTCTGGAAATCGACCGGGACGCGCTGGACAATGGTTTTCTAGCGCTGCGAGATTGCTCCGGTATCTTTCCAGACGGAACGCACTTTTCAGCTTCTCGGCAGGATCCCTTGCCTGACCAAAGGCCATTCGAAACCTTTTTTCCTGCGAACAAGGAAACATTGGGTGTGAACCTGGTTTTACCAGCCGTGCAAATATCGGGTTCCAACTTCACCTACAAAGGCGTTGAGACTAAGCCAGCCCGTTACGCTGGGATGACAAAAGAAATACACGACGCCAATTTCGGGGGAAACGCTAAGGATTTGGTTTTCGGTCGGCAGACTTTACGCATCCTGTTCGATGGTGAATCGGCCAATGGTTTTCAAACACTCAAGATTTGTGAATTGATCAGAGACAGCCAAAGCCGTATCGTGCCTAGTGAAATCTACTATCCCACTGCTGTGCGAGCCGTGGCTGTTCATGGACTTATGAGCCAATTAAAAAAGCTCATGGACAGCTGCATGCAAAAAAGCAATTATCTCATGAGTCAGCGTGCCCAAAAAAGTACCGGTGTGGCTCAATTCAATGCGGAATCGTTTACAAATTATTTGTTGTTGTCAGCCATCAACACTTCCTTGCCAGAAATTATCCATTTTCATCATCACCCTTTTGCGCATCCAGAGGTTTTATTCCGCCGACTGCTCAGTTTTGCCGGTGCTTTGATCAGTTTTGGACAGGATGTGAAAGTCGCGGACATGCCGAAGTATGTTCATGGCGATTTACAAGGCTGCTTCAGGCCGCTGTTTCAATTGCTGGACACGTTACTCGGAGTAACGGTTCCGACTGGATATAAAGTTTTCGCTCTTACCAAAACCAGCCCCATTCAATATTCAGCCAATATGAAAGACGCAGACTTTAATACTTTGAAACAGTTCTACCTGGGTGTGTCCGCGCAGGCATCGGAAGTGGAAATCATCACCACCGTGCAGCGCAAAACTAAGCTCGGCCCAGTAAGCCGACTGGAGATGATGGTCAATGCGGCCTTGCCTGGCATTCCCTTGGTTCCGGAAACCAATGCGCCACAATCCATACCGGCCAAAGCAGGTTTTAAATATTTCCGCCTCCAGCAAGGCGGCGATCTTTGGGATCAAGTGGTATTGAATAAAGCTTTGGCCATTCACATGCCCACCGATCTGCCTTCGACAAAACTCGAGCTGATAGCCACCACGGAATAACCCCACTACCTAGGAGTCCTTGGCGCCAAGTTCCGCTTGGCACTATAAAACTTCCCATGATGCAACCTGGACAGAAAAAAACGTTACAACAACCCATTCAGCCGGCCATGCGCACGGCGTTTGGGCAAGGCAATGGTATGGACTGGGCCGATGGAGCCGTACAAACCCTTTTCGGCAGCAATGGTGCGAGCGCTGGCCAGACGTTGTTCGGATCCGGTGCGGCTACCGCCCAAAAAGAAGTGCCCGCATTGACCATTCTGGCGACGGATATTTTACTCATCGGCGTAAAAATCCGCGA
>JAYSRH010000489.1:0-19516 GCA_043721115.1 Fibrobacteria bacterium
ACTGATGGATATGGACTATGTGGACTATCCGCAGTTAGCGGATGTGCTGGAAGAAAAGTATCGCCGATTGTTTGACTGGACGCAGCTTTTTCAAACCACGTTGGCCAGATTGTCGCCTTTGCTATCTTAAGTGCCAGGAATGTGGCCCAATTCCGGGCCTCTCGGAAACGCCATGCCACGCATCCTTCATGCTTCCGACTTGCATCTTTCAGACACTGAAAAAGCATACAGCTTAGCGGTTTTTACTGAACTGGTCGAAACGGCCGAGCGCGAGCGCGTGGACTATTTGATTTTCTGCGGCGACCTTTTCAATACCTTTCCAGATGCCGAAAAACTGCGGGGAGATTTCCGCCGCATCCTGGGATCGCGGCCGTTCGAGTTTATTTTTTTGCCCGGCAACCATGAGGATTTGCAGCGCGGGCATGGCGATTTACGCAAGTTGGATTGGGGCACGGCCACCGTTTTAAGTGGCCGACCATGGGAAATTATTTATCGCGATCGGGACGGAGTGTCCATTGAATTTTTAGCCATACCCCATCAAGCCGAGTACGCCGGGTACGGCAGTTGGCAGGTACCGGCCAAAGCGGCTAAAATCCGCATAGCCCTGGCGCATGGCGTGGTGGCGGGCATGTCGTACCGTGGGCCGGATGAAGAAGGCGGTGGCGCGGCCCTGGACCCGGATATGTTTCAGCGCTTCCATGTGGACTATGCCGCATTGGGACATATTCACGGCCGTCGTATTCAGACCAGTGGTTCGCTGACTTTGGCCTATCCAGGATCGAGCCGGGTATGGCGTCGTCATGAGACTGGCGCGCGTGGGGCGTATGTGTTGGAAGCCTCTAAAGATGCCCTTTCTTCCCCGACTTTTATTCCTTTCGCAAGCGCGGGGGAATTTCGATATCATGCGCTGCCGCTTTCTTTGGAGGGAGAGATTCCCGATCTGGATTCTTTGGCATTGGGGTGGGGGAGAGCGGATTTTGTCGAACTGGAATTTACCGGATTGGTGGAAGATGAACGGGCCGTAGCCCAGCTGGCCGATTCCTTGCAGGCGCGCTATGGATCGCGGGTACGCCGACTGGAAATTGAGCGCGAGGGGGTTTCCGCCTTGCCTGGAATTGCATCTCATCCGGTGGTGGTGCAATTTTTGGAAGCCTGGAACAAAGGGAAACCGGCAGTCGATGCGTCTCCAGATACCAAGGTTTGGCTTAGGGCTCGGGAGTTGGCGTTAAATGCTCTCAAGCGACAGTTAGAGGGCCGGGTATGATCAAAAAACTGAGTCTGATTGATTTTGGAAAGTTCCAGAATGCAACGTTTGATCTTGGCCCGGTCACCGTGGTCTATGGGCCCAATGAAGCGGGTAAAACCACCTGGTTTGATGGTCTATTTCAGGCTTTGTGCTCGCCCTCGGAGACCAAAAAAATTGGGAAGCTGCTCAAATCCAGATATGGATCAGGCCGCCGAGCCACAGTCGAAACCCTTTCCGACGGGCCCATTACCGCCGATTCTATTTCCACCGGTTCCATTTCCGAAGATGAATTCATGAACCTCTATTCGATTAGGGCTGGGGATCTCAACTTGGATCTTGCGCCCGGCAGCGACTGGATGGAAAAACTGAAATCCCGGCTTTTCCATGGTGGCATCGACCCAAAAGTTTTGATTGAGGAATTTGAAAAACTCAGTTCCGATAAGCGCACCTTTGTTCACAACAAAAATTTGGAGGCGGTGGCGGATAAATTGGCCAAGGCTCGTCTCAACTTGGAAGGCCGCCGACGGGAAAGGGAAGCGCTGCTGGGTCGGGAAAAGACTTTGGAAAGTCTTTCCCTTTCGATACAGAAAACGGCCCGGTTACGGGAGCAGGAAGATAAAAAGTTGGCGCAGTTGGACTTGGACCTCGCCTTTGAAGAAAAGATCCAAACCCGTCTCAAATGGGTGGCTCAACTCGCTCGACTTTCAGAATTGGAAAAGTTGGAAAAAGAAAGCCAAGAACTGGCGCCTTTTAAAGACGCGCGCCGGGAAGATTGGGACAGTTTAAAAGAAGCCTTACGCATAAGCAGCGGCAACCTGCAAAATGAACAAGGTAAAATCGAAGCGCAAGGTAAACATGTTGCTGCGGCCAAGGCGGACTACCGGGCCCTGCAGGCGAGATTGGAATCAAGCAAGCGGCGCGCTCAACTCGCGGCCACCATGGTGGATGCTGTGAAAGCGGCTATACAGGCAAGAGCGGGGGCGAGTCGGCCTCTTGTTTTTGGTTGGGTGGCGGCGGGATTTTTAATCGCTGCAGGTGGATTGTTGGGCAGTGTTTTCCATGGACTCGTTGCTTTGGCGACTGGCTCGTTCGCGTTGGTCTCTGCAGGCGGGGCTGTCTATGCGGGTTGGCGTCGCAAAAAATTCCTGAGTACCGATAAGCTGCAAGCGTCCATGGCGATTTGGAAAGATCAATGGCGCTTGGCGGAAGGCCTGGATGCGATAACAGATATTGCGACACCGGAAGGGTTTTTACTGGCCATGGAAGCGTGTGTGCGGGAGCATGAAATCGGAGTCCGCCAAGAACAGGAAGCGCTCCACCGATTGCAGGCCTTGGAACTGGAATGGGAACAGTCAGAAGCCACTTTGGTTTCCGCCAAAAAAGCTGTTGAGTCCGCCCGCAATGGGGAAAAAGCATGGCTGGAGCAATTGGGAATTGCCGATGAAGAAGCCTACCTGCGCAAAGCGTCGCGCGTGACAGTCCTTAAAACCGAACTTCCCAAACGTAAGGCCGAACTCGAATCCTCGTCCACGGATACAGACCGTCACACTTTGGAACGGGAAATTCTCCGAAAACTACAGACTCTGGATGAACAGGGCATTCCGGATCGCGGGCGCGATGATGCCGGTATGCAACGACTTCGCCAGGAACGGAAAACCGCCCAGGTAGAGCGTGAGAGACTGGTCAAAGAAGAAGAGGCCATGCGCCTGCGCCGGGAAGGCATGGCGGGGGAAATCCGCGGAGCGGTGGGCAATTTGGCGCAAGATATTGTGGCGGGTGAAGATGCTGTGGTCACCTTGGAGGCCGAAATTCAGTCTAAGGAGTTGGATAAACGAGCCGCGGCCTTGACCCTGAGTATTTTCCGCACGATGGGAGATGGGGCAGACCAGTTGCTGACCGGTTTGGCGGGGGAGATGGAGGCCATGCTGAAAAATATTCTGCCAAATGGAAATGAACGCGGCCTGGCCTTGCCTGGGCTAAGCGTTGCACAAATCGAAGTCCAAGATGCCTTGGGTAAAAGTCGACCCTTGGAACACCTTTCTACGGGAACGCGTGATGCCGTGGTGCTGGCCGCAAAATTGGCGTTGGCGTTAAAATCCAGGCAGAGTCCGGGCGTGCTGGTGTTGGATGAACCTTTTCTGGCCATGGATGCCGTTCGGGAAAGTCGCGCATTGCAGTGGGTGCTCGATTTTCAAAGCAGGCACCAGTGGCAGGTTATTCTGCTTTCCAAACATGTTCAGCTTAAAGATGCGGCGATGCAATTATTTCCCAAAGCCGTATTGGTGAATCTGGTATAGGCATCCAAAAATCGAGTATGCTATTATTGAAGGCATATTCCTAGCAATCGCTACAGGGAGAATATTAATGAGTGAGACATTCCGAACCTTGCCTGGTTTGCTTAAGTATGTGGAAACGCATTCCAAGAACGACTGCGCACTGGGATATAAAAAAGGCGATAAGTGGGAGAAAATATCTACGGTTGAAGTGGGGGAAACGGTTCGTCAACTGTGTATGGGTTTGGTCGAATTGGGACTCAAGCCAGGTGAAAAAGTGGGATTGGTTGCCGATCCGTCTCCGTTTTGGCTGATGATGGATCTGGCTATTCTTGGTGCGGGGGCAGTATCCGTGCCGATGTTCGCGAATATTTCGCATGAAAATTTGCAGTTTGAAATCAAGGATTCCGGAATGAAATTCCTCTTTGTAGGATCCGAATCCCAATACCTGGCCATGAAACGCTATTTTGGCTCGATGCAGAAAATCATCGTCATGCCATCGGGACTAGGTGATGAACAATGTGTCTCCTACGAAAATCTGCTGGCGCTTGGAGCCAAGCGGCAGGCCAATGGGGGCAACGATTATTTAAGACTGAGCGAGGGCATTAACGAGCAGGATACGGCAACGCTGATTTATACATCTGGTAGCACCGGGGTTCCCAAGGGCGTGGAATTGACCCATCGCAATCTGGTGTTCCAGGTCTTGGCCGCCAATAAACGGTTTCCACTTAATCCAGCTGTGGATAAAGTGCTGAGTTGTCTGCCATTGGCCCATGTGTTTGAACGTATGGTGTCGTACTACTATTTCTTTACAGGTTCGCCCGTTTACTTTGCCGAAGACATCAAAAAAGTCGGCGACAATTTACGGGAGCTTCATCCTACTGTCATCACCATGGTGCCGCGTCTGCTCGAAAAAGTGTATGCAAAAATGCAGGCCAATGTAGAACACGCACAAGGTATCAAGAAATTTTTGGGGACGCGGGCCTGGAATCGGGCCCATGCCAAGCCGCTTGGATCCAAAGACACTTGGGCGGACAAACTTTTTGAGGCGCTGGTTTATAAAAAAATGCGGGAAGGCTTAGGCGGATCGTTGCGCCTGGTTATTTCCGGCAGCGCCCCGCTTGATGCGAATTTGGCGGCATTTTTTCTCAATGTCGGCATCCCGGTTTATGAAGGCTATGGCCTTACAGAGGCGTCTCCGGTCATCGCTGCCAACTTCCCCGACCACCGTAAACTGGGAACCGTTGGTATGGCCTTTCCCGGAGTGGAAGTCAAAATTGCCGATGACGGTGAAATTCTGACTCGAGGGCCCCATGTCATGAAGGGCTATTACAACAAGCCGGCGGAGACGGCGGAAGTGATCGACAAGCAAGGCTGGCTGCATACCGGAGATCTGGGCCATTTCGATGTCGAAAATTATATCAAAATCACCGGACGGAAAAAGGAATTGTTCAAAACCGCCAATGGAAAATATGTGGCTCCGGTGCCGATTGAACATGCCATCACCCATTGTAAACTGGTGGATATGGCTATGGTGGTGGCCGAGGGCAAACCTTTTACAACGGCTTTGCTTTTTCCGGACTTTGAAAACCTGGACAGCCTTAAGGCGGAAATCGGATGCGCGGAAATGGGCACAGACGCATTCCTGCAAAGCCCCCAGGCCCGCGACTATATTCAAAAAAGCCTCGACGAAGTCAACTCCAAGCTGAACCATTGGGAGCAGGTGCAAAAATTCATCATCATCAAAACCCCCATAACGGTGGATTCCGGACAGCTTACCCCGACCATGAAAATCCGGCGGCATATCGTCATGGAAAAATATCGCAATGAAATCGAGCCAATGTACCGCTCTTAGTTGATTCCGGGCACTTGAGATAGGTAAAATAAAGGCGTCTCGCGAATTTTTACAGGAGTCCGCCATGCAGCCAATCCGCAGCGCAACCGTTATTGGCAGCGGGATAATGGGTTCCCAAATCGCCGCGCACCTGGCCGGATGTGGCATATCTGTTTTGCTCCTGGATGTTCCAACCGACGGCAAACAGCGCAGTGCCATTGCCATTAAGGGCAAAGACGGGCTAAAAAAAATCAAGCCCTCGCCTTTGTTTACCCCTGAGGTACTCGGCCTCATAAAACCGGGCAATACTGCCGACCATTTGGCAGATGCCGGACAAACGGACTGGATTATTGAAGCCATTATCGAGCAAGCCGGTCCCAAGCAAGAACTGTTTAAGAAACTGCAAGCGTTGATGGGTCCAAATACGATATTGGCCACCAATACGTCCGGTATCCCACTCAAAATTCTCGGCCAGGATTTATCGCCTTCGGTACAAGAACGCTTTATCGGCACCCATTTTTTTAATCCACCGCGCTATTTGCGTTTAGTTGAAGTGATTCGCGGACCGAAAACATCTTCGCTCACCGTGGACCGGATCAACCATGTTTTGACGGCTGTGCTCAATAAAGTGCCGGTGCCTGCGTTGGACTCACCCGCCTTCATCGCCAATCGGCTAGGTGTGCATGCGGTGGTGGCCACCTTAAAAATCGCCAAGGAATCGAATCTCAGCGTCGAAGAAGTTGATTTTCTAACCGGACCGTTAATCGGCAGGCCCAAGACGGGAACTTTTCGGTTGGCGGATTTGGTCGGGCTCGATACGCTGGGCCATATAATCAAAGGCTTACAGCACGCTTTTCCCACGGAGGGTTTTGGCATCGATCCTATTCTCCAAAGCCTTATCGATAAAGGTGCTTTGGGTAAAAAAGCGGGAGCCGGATTTTATAAAAAGGGCCCGGAAGGCATGGAAGTGCTGGACCTCGTAACCGGTGTATACCGACCTGAGAGCAAGCCTGGCTTTGCGGAACTCAAGGAGTGTCTCAAGGAAGATGCGGTAGAAACGCGCTTCCAACGTCTTTTTTCCCAAAAGGGTCGAGGCGCCGATGCCGCTAAACGCATAGCCGCTACGACAGTTGCCTACGCTGCAACGGTGGCTGCCAGTTGTGCCGAGGATTTGTCTTACGTGGATGAAGCCATGGAACTGGGGTTCGCCTGGGATTTGGGTCCCTTCAAGATTTTCGATGCTATAGGTCCAGAGGCATTTAGGGATGTCTGTACCGAGTTCAATATCGAACCCCCCGCGTGGCTTTTCCAATCCGTTGCCGACGACAACCGCGTGTACAAATTGCTTGCGGGCCAAGTGGATATCAAAGATGTTCCCAAAGACATCAAGGATGTACCTACAAGCATTAAGGTATCCGCCAAGGAATCCGCCAATGCAAGAGGCTCGACCCAGCGGCATGCGCTCGCGTCGCGTGGTTTCAGCCTAAACTTGCACCGTTTGAACAACAAGCCCGTAATCACTACGCCTGATGCCACTCTATGGGACATGGGCGATAAAATCCTATTGCTGGAATTCCATTCCAAAATGAATTCCATGGGACCGGGTTCTTTGGAAATGATTCTCAGATCCGTGGACAAGGCCAACGAGGGTTGGGCTGGACTTGTCATTGGGAATCAAGGCAGCCATTTTTGCGCCGGTGCCAATATTGCAATGGTACGCGAAGATGCCATCAACGGCGCATTTGGAAAAATCGATTTTGCCATCAGCCAGTTTCAACGTGCGAGCATGGCTATCAAATACTCTGGCGTACCCGTTGTTGTTGCGCCTCACAATATGGCGCTGGGGGGCGGCTGCGAATTTGTCATTCACAGCAATCGCCCGGTGCTGTCACCGGAAACCTATTTGGGTTTGGTGGAAGTGGGCGTGGGACTTTTGCCCGCCGGGGGTGGTACTAAAGAATTGACGATTCGCGCTTTGGAAACGGCCAAGGGTGGATTAAGCCTCAATGCTCTCCTAAAAGCTTTTGAGCTCATCGCCATGGGCAAAGTGTCCATGAGCGCACAGGAAGCCGTGTCTATGGGCTATCTCGACCGGCGTACGGTAATCGCCTCAAATGAAAGCACGCGTTTGGATCAAGCTAAAGCCGAAGCATTGGCGATGAGCCATGCCGGATACCGGCCCCCTGCGCCATCCCTGCATATTGAAGTTTTGGGAACCGAAGCGATGGCGGCTTTTGCTACGGGTATTTATATGTTACAAGAGGCAGGCTTTGCTTCCGCGCACGATGCCTTGATTGCCACGGGTGTGGCTCGCATCATGTCCGGCGGTACGGTCACGGCCGGAACCATTGTCGATGAAGCCTATTTGCTGGAACTGGAGCGCGAGGAATTTCTCAAGCTGGTGGGGACCAAAAAGAGTCAGGATCGCATCGAGTTCATGTTGAAAAAGGGCAAGCCGCTTAGAAATTAATATCATCCGTTTTTTCAGGAGGTCAAGTATGAGTGAAGCTGTAATCGTGGCAGGAGCCCGGACTCCAGTGGGCAAAGGTGGCAAGGGATCTTTTACCCATGTGCGATCCGATTCCTTAGCGGCCATCACGGTTCGCGAAGTACTCAAACGCGCTCCCGGTTTAAAGGCGGAGGATATTGGAGATTTGATTCTGGGCTGTGCCATGCCCGAAGCCGAACAGGGTATGAACGTGGCCCGTATGGTCGGCCTTATGGCAGGATTGCCGGACCGCGTGCCCGGCATGACGGTAAACCGATATTGTTCTTCCGGTCTTCAATCCATTGCCATGGCTTCCGATCGCATCAACCTCGGAGATGCGGAAGCGGTTCTTGCCGGTGGCTTGGAAAGCATGTCCATGATCCCGATGGGTGGGCATAAGATTTCCCCGAATGGTGAGCTGGTTGCCAAACGCCCCGAATCCTATATGACCATGGGATTAACTGCCGAGCGGGTGGCGGAAAAATATGGCATCAGTAGACAGGATCAAGACGCCTTTTCCTATCGATCGCATCAAAAAGCCGTGGCCGCCATCCAAAGCGGAAAGTTCCAAGATGAAATCGTACCCGTAACCTGGAAGGAAACGCAGCTCGATTCCCATCGCAAGGAAAAAAGCATCGACCGGACTTTGGCAGTGGATGAAGGACCCCGTGCGGACACGAGCGTCGAGGCACTGGGCGGCCTTAAAGCCGTATTCAAAGCCACGGGAACGGTAACGGCCGGCAACAGCTCTCAAGTCAGCGACGGTGCCGCAATGGCTCTATTGACCTCTCGTAAATATGCCGATTCCCATGGCCTCAAACCCATCGCCAGGCTGGTTAAATACGCGGTTGTAGGCGTGGCTCCGGAAATCATGGGTATCGGTCCCGCAGAAGCAATTCCCGCCGTGCTGAAAATGGCGGGCCTTACCTTGGATCAAATCGATTTGTTCGAATTGAACGAAGCGTTCGCGGCCCAGTCCTTGGCTGTTTTGCGTACCCTTAAAATCAACGAAGAAAAGGTCAATGTCAACGGGGGCGCTATTGCATTGGGGCATCCGCTCGGGTGTACGGGAACCAAATTGACCTTGTCGCTGCTCAACGAGTTAAAACGTCGAAAAGGCAAATACGGTATTGTCACCATGTGTATTGGTGGTGGGATGGGGGCGGCAGGACTGTTCGAAATGCTGTGATACGATTAGAACTTGAGGCTCACCGTAGAGCCGAACAGCCAATATGAACTGCCGGTGGTCTCATCCAGTGCCTTCTCCCGCACTGCGGAAACACCCAGGTTGAGCCAGATCAGCGGGGAATAAATATAACCAACTCCAATGGTGCGGTACCTAGACTGGACGGATGTGGTCATTTGCCAGTCGAGGGATGCTTTCACGGATAGATAATGCGCCTCATGATCCCATTCTCCAAAAACAGCAATACTGAATCCTTCCACTGCGGAACTGTCTTGGGTTTGTGCGCATAACTTACCGGAACCCAATTTGCATTTGATAGTTCGTGTCTGTGATTGGTGCTGTTGGTAACCGGACGCTTCGGCCAACCAATCAAATTCCTTCCAGGTTTTACCTAACGAAGTAAAACCATCCCAGGTTTTAAACTCACCTCCATAATTGTCATACCCGCCGCCCAAAGTCCACTCCCAGGTGCTGTCCACATCCAGAGCAAAAGCTTTGGATACGCTGGCTGCAAAAGTCGAAACCAATTCGGCCTGTCCCTTGTTTTTTTCGGTACGGCTCACAGTATTGTAAATGAGAGAAGCATAGGTGACGCCAACTTGAGCTTGCAGCGACAATCCTTGCTCACGAAATTGCAAAGAAAAATTGGCATTCCCGGTTTGCAACTCAGACCGTTGGAAACTGAAATCTGTAGCTACGGAAATCTTTTCAGAAATGCGTCCCGAGCCCGGGTACTGTCGCAAAGCCAAACTCATCGAGTCCAAACCGTGGAAGCCCACATCGGATGTACGTCCTCTGCCGTACGAGATTCCATGTCCTGTTAGAAAGCGTACTGGACTGGGAGCCGCCTGGGGAGCCCAGGCTAAATCCTCTTCGGACAAATCACCGGCTGGGCCCATGGACTTTTCCATGGCAAGTGGGGTCAAAGCATTCAGGTGCACAGTTGAGTCTAACAGCGCAGTGGAATCTACTTTTGTTCCCGTATCAGCGCGCTGCAGGGTTGGCAGGTCAAGGCTGTCAGCATTTGGGAGTGTTTCGCCCGTTACGGGGACCAGTAACACTTTTAAAGTGGAAATCAGGATGAGAAAAGAAAAGCTTTTGCGTGAACGGTGCATTCTGTGAAAATTACCTTCTTCTGAATAAAAAAGAGCCGGTCCAAGGATTCCTTGGCCGGCCCTTTCGTGAGAGACGGATTAATGAGTTTCGTGTTTCATGTCATGCTTGTCTTCATGTTTGTCTTTCCGGTCTTCCCGGCGATCATGGCGATCTTGATGGCGATCTTTTTTGTCTTGGTGCAGGTCTTTTTGATCTTCATGCATTGCCTTGCGATCGGCGTGCATTTCCTTGGCATCCTGATGCACTTCTTTCATGTCTGCTTTGATTTCCTGACGGTCGGCTTTCAGCTCTTCCTTGGATGCTCCAGCAGCTTTATCGGCTTTCAATTCTTTACGATCCGCTTTGGCCTCCGCAATGTCCGCTTTGATCTCTTTGTTGTCTGCGCGGACTTCAGCTTTGTCCTCACGTACTTCCTTGCGATCTTGGCGTATTTCTTTATTGTCTTTTCGAACTTCCTTGTTATCCTTCCGAATTTCCTTATTGTCCGCTTTTAGGTCCGCATTTACCGGAGTGGCGGGTTCATCGGCAAGGCCTAAGCTCAAAGCGCCCAAAATGATTCCGTATGCAATGGTCTTCTTCATGATATTTCCTTTCGAGGGGGTTAAAAATCTCTCCAACATACTTTTGAACCCTGGGGACACCCTTTGGTTCCATGAGAGTCAATAAAAGTTGGAATTAAAGGGTATTGTATAGGCCTTCGTCCAAAGTGAAATAAAACTGGGCTCGGAAAGTCTGGTTTTCCGGTTGATTCTGACCGGAAATTGAGAAAGGTACATTGATTTCCAGGCTTACGATTTTATTCAATGTGTAATACATACCTGGCGCTAACTGGAATAAATTGCCACCCGCATCCAGACTTTCACCTTTCGCCATTCGATTAAAATAGGCGTCATAAATTCCGGCTAGGTTTAAGCCCACGTATTGTTTGTTCTTTGTCAGCCAAGGGGCCACAAGCGGATATTCTGCCTTCACGAACAGGTGGATATTGTCGATTTTATTTTTGAAATCATCTTCGGTGTTGAAGGAGTAGGATAAGTTGGAGAGCAATTTGATATGCGAATAACCCTTGTTGTACATGGCTCCAAATGTCATGGTGGCATAGTTGCCCGCATTCATGATGTCCTCAAACCCTATCGGCAAGGAAATAGCCAGAAAGCCGCCCCCGCCGGAAATGGGGTCACCATATTTCAAGCCTAGAGTAGGCCTGTCCAATCCAGTATGGCCAGCCGTGTCTTGAATGAGGTAACGAATGGCCATGGAGCCTTCCAGTTGATCCATCAAGCCGAATTTTCCTTGCATCGGCACCGAAGTGGGATCTTCCTTGGAGAAGACACCATTGCTTTCCCAATCTTGCTTAAAGGTCCCAGGTACCGAACTGTGTTCCACACCCATATTGATCTGCATGACACGGGAGGCAATAGGCATGTATTCATCCAGGGCGTACAAGGCGGAAACTGATAAAAGGGAAATGAAAGCGGGAACCACCAATTTATGCGACATTCCATGCTCCTGATCGTGTTTGCAGGTAAATAGCACCAGCAAAAAAGTGAACTCCTCTATTTAACTGTTTTTTTGCTGTGAATTCAATATTTTGGTGCGGAATTCCATATTTTTGCTTCCAAAATGCAAAAGTAGGTTCAAAAGGGGATATATTAATAGGGGTACAACCAAACCGGCCAAGATGAAATTCACCAAGAAGACCGATTATGCCTTAAGGACCTTGGAATTCCTGGCTCGTCAGCATTTTTTGGCGGAAAGCGAAGGCAAGGCAGCCTCAATGCCGGTCCGGGTCCAATCGATTTCCGACCATAGCAAGCTCTCGCTCCGTTTTCTGCAAGGCGTCGTTTCACGACTGTCCAAGGCCAAGCTGCTCAAGACCGTGCCCGGAGTCAACGGCGGAATCATGCTGGGACGGGACCCGGCCAAGATCACTTTGCTGAATATTGTCGAGGCCGTGGAAGGCAAGATCAACCTGATGTCCTGTCTCGATCACCCTGAGTTTTGTAGCGATAGCCCACAATGCTCGATCATGGGGGTCATGCACGCCGCGCAGGCAGCCTTGGTCAATAGTCTTTCCAACACCAATTTGAAATTAATGGTCAAGACCAGACTCGATCCCTTTAACCGGTTGCCACAAAAGCATTTTCTGAAACCTCAATTCGGTTGTCCGGTATTAAAATAAAGCTTCCCACCAAATAGTTTGCATCCAAGCCTGAAAATGAGCATTTTTACAGGCCTCAAACACCCACCAAGGGAATTTACATGAAGTTGCATGAATACCAAGCCAAGGCTGTATTACGGCAGGCTGGATTGCCTGTGCCTAAAGGCGAGGTCGTTTTTAAATCTGAACAAGTGGACGCTGCGCTCAGCAAACTGGGTATGACCACTGGCGTGGCCAAAGCCCAGGCCTATACGGGCGGGCGAGGCAAAGCGGGTGGAATTAAACTGTTCAAGAATCCTGAAGAGGCCAGGAACCTTACCGGCCAGCTGCTCGGTATGACTTTGGTCACCAAGCAAACGGGTCCGGACGGCGTAAAAATTCATGCGGTATTGCTGGAAGAAGCCAGCGTTATCAAGCGTGAACTCTATGTTGCCGTTACCCTGGACCGCGCCAAGGCCAATATCGTATTCATTCTCAGCCCCGAGGGCGGCATGGATATCGAGGAAGTTTCTGAGAAGACTCCCGAAAAAATCAAGAAATTCTACCCCGCTTGGGGACGTAACTTGGATGCTAACCTGATGACAGAGGCGGCGGCCTTCCTAGGCCTAACTGGACCTCAAGTGGCGCAGTTCGGAGATGTGCTTCAGAAGCTCTATCGCATTTATCAGGAAAAAGATTGCACCCTGCTAGAAATCAATCCGCTGGTAGTGAATGGCGAAGGTAGCCTCTCCTTGCTCGATTGCAAATTCGACATTGATGAAAATGCCATCTATCGTCAGAAGGATACTGGCGGAGACCCGGATGGAGAAAAGGACCCATCTGAAATAGAGGCTTCCAAATATGGCTTGAGTTATATCCGCCTAGACGGGGACATTGGGTGCATGGTGAACGGCGCCGGATTGGCCATGGCCACCATGGACATTATCGCCCATTACGGATCTCAGCCCGCCAACTTCTTGGATGTGGGAGGCTCGGCTTCAGAAGAAGCGGTTACCAAAGCTTTCGAAATCATCACCGCGGACAAAAACGTCAAAGGTATTTTGGTCAACATTTTCGGCGGGATCATGCCTTGCGACCGAATCGCCCGTGGCATTATAGGCGCAGTAAAGTCGACGGGCCTAAAGGTTCCCTTGGTGGTTCGCCTGGAAGGGACCAATGTCAAAGAGGGCAAAGCCCTGATAGAATCTTCGGGGCTGGATTTGGTCAGTGCCGAAAACCTGGAATCTGCCGCCAAACTTGCGGCCCAAAACGTCAAAGCCCTCGACGCTAAGACCGGTGGCGCTCAAAGCGCAAAGGGAGGAAAATAACATGGCTATTCTAATCGACAAAAATACCCGTCTCATCACCCAGGGCATTACTGGAAAGGCCGGTTTGTTCCATTCGCAACAATGCCGCGACTATGGCACTAAAGTGGTCGGAGGGGTAACACCTAAAAAGGGAGGCACCAGTGTAGATGGTTTTCCCGTATTCAACTCCGTTGCGGAAGCCGTTCAGGATACCGGCGCCAATGCCACCATGCTTTTTGTCCCGGCTCCTTATGCCGCGGACGCTATTCTTGAAGCCGCCGATGCCGGTGTTCATCTTATTGTGGCCATTACGGAAGGCATTCCCGTGATGGATATGCTCAAGGTGCACAATTATTTGCGTGGGAAAAAATGCATTTTGATCGGACCAAATTGCCCCGGGCTTGTGACAGCCGGCGTTTGTAAAATCGGCATTGCGCCTGGCGCCATTCATTCTAAAGGCCGCATTGGGATTGTGTCCCGTTCCGGAACGCTCACTTATGAAGCCGTTCACCAAACTACCGTGGCGGGCCTGGGCCAAACCACGGCCGTCGGCATCGGCGGAGATCCTATCCATGGATTAAGCCATGTAGACGTGATCAAGCTGCTGAATGAAGATCCGGAAACGGAAGGGATTATCCTTATCGGTGAAATTGGCGGCAGCGATGAAGAAATCGCCGCAGCCTATATCAAACAGAACGTCAAAAAACCGGTGGTCGGTTTTATCGCCGGAGCTTCCGCTCCCAAAGGCAAGCGTATGGGACATGCAGGCGCCATCATCGATGGAACGTCAGGCACCGCCGAGGCCAAAATCAAGGCGCTTACGGATGCGGGTGTTAGCATGGCGGTTACTGCCGGAGAAATTGGCAGTCGAATGGTTGCAGCGATGAAGGCTGCGGGGAAATAAGTACTTCACATTAAAGTTTTTAACGCAAAGGACGGATAAAAATGGCAAGAGCAAAAATAGCCCTGGTGGGCGCGGGACAAATCGGCGGAACCATGGCTTTGGTAGCCGCTCAAAAACAATTGGGTGACATCATTACTGTTGACATCATGGAAGGCGTGCCCCAGGGCAAAAGTCTGGATATCATGCATGGCCGATCCTTGATTCCCACTTCCAGCCAACTGACGGGTTCCAATTCCTATGATGCCATTGCCGGGGCAGATGTGGTGATCGTAACCGCCGGCTTGCCGCGCAAGCCGGGGATGAGCCGCGATGATCTTCTCGACGTCAACTTTGGAATTGTTAAAACCGTGGGTGAGAACATCAAAGCCAAAGCCCCGAATGCTTTTGTCATCGTGGTAACCAACCCGCTCGATGCCATGGTATATGCCATGCAGCGCGTAACCGGATTCCCGGCCCATCGCGTGGCGGGCATGGCAGGCGTACTGGATTCAGCCCGCTTTGCCGCCTTGGTGGCCATGGAACTCAACGTTTCCAACGAGGATGTGCAAGCATTGGTCATGGGTGGACATGGGGACACGATGGTTCCTCTGATGCGTTATTGCTCCGTAGGTGGTATCCCTGTCACTCAACTTTTGTCTCGTGAGAAACTGGACACCATTGCAAAGCGCACGGCCAATGCCGGTGGGGAAGTGGTGGCATTGCTTAAAACCGGTTCAGCCTTCTACAGTCCAGCCTTGTCCGCCATCCACATGGCGGAAGCCTATCTCAAAGACAAAAAGAATGTCTTGTCCTGTGCCGCCAAATTAAATGGCGAATACGGAGTGACCGGCCTTTATGCTGGAGTCCCGGTAATTATGGGGGCCGGAGGTATCGAAAAGGTATTGGAAGTGGAACTGGATGAAACCGAACGCAAGATGTTCGACGTGTCCATCGCGGCCGTGAAATCCTTGGTAGAGTGGGTCGACAAAAAGATGGGTGCCTAAACAAGGACCGGGGCAGGGACAGAAACAGGGGCAAGGGTAAGGGCAGGGCCAGGAGCAGGGTTAGCAGTAAACTAGGGACGCAGTAGCAAACTGCTGATACCCTTTTCCCGGCTAACCACCAAAGTCTGCGCTGTTTGCTGCGGTACAAAGCGGCCCAGTATATTCAATCCCGATGGCCTGTCAGTTGCCTTGCCGTTCATCAGCTGGTTCCGCACCAAGGGTTGCAGAAAGGTAGTGCCGGGTATGGTAACCTGTATGTCCACCCAGCCTTCCTCGGTCCAGACACCGGTATTGATAGCCAAGGCTTTGAAGGTGGTAGTCCCATACTTATCCTGAAACTCTTTCCCCGGTGTCAGCACGCCGTCATTTTCATCGCTGCTGGTTTTGGAACCTGGTGTAGTATCCAGAAACCACGCGTCCAAATTGGTTGTACTTTTGAAACCTTGGAAGCTTACTGAAGCGCCCAAACGGGCTGAAGTGCTGATGGTTCTGTATTCAAGCCAATACCCGTAACTGGCGTTGCCGGAGGGAATGCGAACGCCGATCAATCGGCCTTTGTGTACGGCATTATCATGAGCGTAGATTCGATAGACCCCACTGGTTTTTATTTCCTTGATTTCGTTCGAATCCTTCCAGCCCACTCGTAGTTTATACAACATGTTGAAATGCGCCGTGCTGCCGCCATGTCCCATGACGTCAAAGGGATTGCCGTATTCATTGGTCTGTGACGTGGTACCGGGCACACCAAATATATCGGTTCCTGCTTCTATGGAATGTGCATGGGGCAAACCCAAGGAGTGGCCGAGTTCGTGCGCGGTAACTCCGGCGCTATAATTGCCGTTGATCCAGTCTCCGTCGCGCATGTTGGAAAGACCGCCCCAACCCACGTTTATTTCCGGGAAGCTGGCGATATAAACATCATAATCCACTCCCACCTTGAGACCGGCGGCGCTTATCTGGGATGAAATCCATGATTGCAAACTGTTGAAGTTCGCTCCATAGGTCGCTTTGTTACCGGGAGCCGCAAGGATGGTCGGGTGGATTTTGAAATCAAAGCCAAAGGTGTTTCTGGACATGGAAGCATACAGGAGATTGATGGTTGCATTGGTCTTGTTTATGGTACTGTCGGTAATAGTGTAGGGGCCATCGGAGAAGGATACCTTGAAAATCAAAGCCCGCAGCTTACCGGTCCAAACTTTTGCCGTGGGTGGCAAAGTGGTGGATTTCATAAGGGCACCGGAGAGGGACGTTGTGCTTTGGTCCAACCCACAGACTATATTTTCTTGTGCAACGGGAATTCCGTGCGATAGCATTCCAAGTAACACTCCCATATATAGGCAACGCAATGTTGACTTCATATCATACCTGCCTTCAAGTTTTCGGAAGACCCATCAACCTATTTTGAGCCTGACATAAGAATACTGCAAGGGGAAAACGCACACGTATATCACGGCGAATCATTTTTGCGAAAAGTGGGTGCTATTGCCCCATAAAAAACGCAATTTTACCAATTCCAAACTCTAAAACCGAAAAGGTTAAAATTGTTCAATCGGCGGAATATGAAGTACAACAGTTTAGGCTACTTGAGTGGCCTCGTCCTGCTCGGATGGATTATGGGTTGCTCAGAAAAAACTTTACCGACTAAACCGACCGATGTATTCGTAAAAGTTCCCTATGATACCAGTGTAGTAGGACTACCGGATGCGGATACCACCCGCATCTTGGATGTAGCGGACGGTGATACGCTTCGACTTAGCGTCAGCTGGGTCGCAAAGAATTTTTCCGGACACAAAGTGAGGATGCTGGCCTACAATGGTTCCATCCCGGGTCCGACAATTCGGGTGGCGGAGGGCGCGTCGATAACCGTGTTGCTTGTCAATCAAACCAACCTGCCCACCAGTCTGCATTCTCACGGAGTGCGTCTCGATTACAAATATGATGGCATACCGGGAATCACTGCCACGGCGGATAGCGGGAAAACCGTGGTCTATCAAATACACTTTCCCGACCCAGGATTATTCTGGTACCATCCCCATTACCGCGAAGATTATCAGATGGAGTTAGGTCTGGCTGGAACTTATTTGGTCGTGCCCAAAGATTCGAGCTATTGGCCACCGGTCAATCGGGAAATTGTGCTGGTGTTGGATGATATTCTTCTGGATGAAAAATCCACACACCCCTTTTATCAAAATGTTAGCGACTATGCCTTAATGGGCCGCTTTGGAAATGTTCTGCTTATCAACGGTGATCCCCATTTTGAACTGCATGTGAAACGCAATGAAACCATTCGGTTTTACACGGTTAACGCGTCCAATACCCGAGTTTACAATTTGCAATTTTCCCGCGATATGGATATGAATATTATCGGGGCGGACAATGGACGTTTTGAATTTCCAGGAGCCAAGGAAAGTTACGTCATCGCGCCATCGGAACGGGTTATTTTCCAGTTGGGCTTTAATGATGGATTGGACGATTATTCTCCTTTGGAACTTCTGAATGCCACGCCATCGGGTACTGCGGTAATCGGAAAAATATTTTATGATCCGGACACAATCACGACGGACCTGCGCAGTAGCTTGGTGTTGGTTCAATGCGCAGCGGTAACCAAAAGCCTGGATCCTTTCCGTAAATCACTGGACAAATTACCGGACGAGCAAATCCTGCTTACCGGCTATATGGATATGTCCAAACCCTTGGCCAAACTATCGGCTGTGCAACACGATCCGGACCCGGGTAACACGATGGGCATCGAATGGAATGACAGTGTGCATGGGGCCAGCATGGTATTGATGAATCAGCAATCGAGCAATCGGAATGTGCATTGGGCCATTCGAGATCTTAAAACCGGCTTAGAAAACCATGAAATCAATTGGAATTTCCAGCGTGGTTCCCAGGTAATGATAAGGATTCATAACGACACGGTCACCACACCCGCACCGGGCACTCCGGAAGCTGCCATGAGCGGAATGCTCATGTACCATCCCATGCCGCACCCCATTCACTTTCATGGACAGCGATTTCTAGTTGTTCGCGAGAATGGTAAAGTACCTGCAGAGGGTTTGGTTTGGCGGGACAGCTATCTCATTGGTCGTGGCTATACGGTGGATGTGCTTTTGGATGCCAGTAATCCTGGTCATTGGATGTTTCATTGTCATATCGCTGAACATTTTGAAGCGGATATGATGGGACATTTTTCTGTTTCCGATACGGTTGTCGGTGCAAAAATGCCTTACCCCTGGTCGCTCAATTTGAATATTGAAAGCAGTTATGATTCCTTGCGACGCGATACGGTCGTCATGCTTGGGAAAGTGACAGCCATTACCGGTAAGGTCAATCATTTTGACCCTGCAGTGCTGGAAGCGAATCTTTTTCTATCGCAACCTAATACTCCGGCACTCCATCTCATGGTGCCCTTGGCTCCAAATGGCGCCTTCACACTCGCAACTGCCGATCTCCTTGGCGCAGGTACCGGCCTGATTCCCATCCATGCTGTGGTCAAATCCAAAGCCTTAACATTGCGCCCTTCGCCGGACACGTTGCGATTGATTTTTGATGCTAGAATTGAGCTACCCTGGTCCCTGGATCTCGACATGGCAGGAGATGCCGCCTTTCAAGCGCTGGTCCGGGACACCGTTGCGGTGAGCGGCATGCGTGGAACCATTGCGGGCAAGGTCAACGGCTATGATCTTTCCACCTTCAGTGACTCTATCTATTTTCGCAATGTGCTCTATCCCAATTTCATGGCTACTAAACCACTTGCCAGTGACGGCACTTTTAGTTTTGATGCCTTTGAAATTGTAGGTGCTTTGGATGGTCTGCAACCATTGAAAATATTTCTGAAATTCAAAAGCTCTGATCGACGGCTAGCCCCGGATACCTTACGCATCAACCTGAGCGTTCCATAATGCCCAAACCCAATTCCGAATTGCCCAGGTCCAGTAGGATTGGAATTATTGGTGCAATGGATGCGGAAATTTCCGAATTCCTAACCCATGCGGAAATTGTAGACCGTCAGGATTGGCATGGCTTTATTTTCTAC
>JAYSRH010000490.1:0-6671 GCA_043721115.1 Fibrobacteria bacterium
GTCATAGGGACAAAGCTGCAATCGACCCCGCATATGCCAACGCTCAAATGCCGAAGCATGCGGGTAACGGGCTACGATTCGATCTAGGGTGGCCGCTTGGAGCATTTCGATTAGCCCAACTCTGGTTCCATGGTTTCAGTCTTCAAGCCCCCATTTTATTACTGTTCCCATTGATTTTCAAGGAATCGGACCAATTGCTTGAATTCGCAACTCAGACAGTTGATTATTCCTAGTTTTTGTTCAGCTGGAACGCAATCGATGAAACCTATGAAAATTCAAAAAGTGTTATTCCGTTACGGAATTATTTTTTGCTTGGGTAGTGTTAGCGCCGCTTCCGAAGGCCCTCCATCACCCCAAATGCGTCCCTGGTTCAGTGCGAAGCAGGATACGCATGCCAACTTCTATAGTATTAAACGTGAGTTCAATAAGTACTGGCAAGAAAAAAGCAAGCGGATGGCCAAAGTCTCAGCATCCACGCAAATATCCTCGACTTGGGAGATTGCCGGAGAAGACGATGAGCTGACGCATTTTCAGCGTTGGGCCGCCGCCGTTGAGCCGCGTGTGTATCCTACAGGCGATCTTTCCTTGGCATATCAAACAGCGTCCGCTATGCTTCCCTACATTGGATTGAACGGTCAACCCAGGCCAATTATGGCCGGCAACTGGACGCCGCTTGGACCTAGCACAGTTCGCAATGATCAAGGTGGTATAGGTCGACTCAACTTCATCCGATTTGATCCGACCAATCCTGCTATCGTGTACACGGGTTCACCCAGCGGGGGATTGTGGGTGAGTATGAATGGAGGAAAGGGATGGACGACTTCCACCGACAATTTGGCGACTTTGGGCGTAGCGGACCTGGCCATCAATCCTGTGAATACCAATATCCAATATTTGGCTACCGGTGATGCCAATGCCTGGGACACACCCAGCATCGGCTTGCTTAAATCCATAGATGGAGGGTTGAATTGGACGATGACAGGATTGACCTGGACCCCGTCCCAAGTCATGCACATTCACAGCTTATTGATTCATCCCAGCAATCCCTCCATCCTTCTGGTAGGCGCCAGCAATGGCGTTTACCGCAGTACGGATGCGGGTGTAAGCTGGACGTTGACTTTGGAAGACACCATTCCGCATGGTACAGGACGCCACGACAGGGCACTTTCCATGGACCTGGTTTTTAAGGCAAATGATCCCAACGTTGTTATCGCAGCAGGCAAACGCATTTATCGTTCCAATAATGGAGGGGCCTCCTTTACGGAAGTTGCCAGTGCGCCGGCGGCATTCCGAATCGAATTGGCGGTAACGGCCGCCAATCCTCAGATCGTGTACGCGGTGTGTGGAAACGAACGATCTTTCCTACGCTTGCTCGCATCCACGGATGGGGGAATCACCTTTAGTGAACGATCCAACGCGCCAAATATTTTGGGTTATGCCGTGGACGGCAGTGATGCGGATGGTCAAGCCTGGTATGATTTGGCCATTGCCGTGTCTCCAATCGATGCCAACTTGGTTTTGGTCGGTGGAGTCCAGGTTTGGAAATCCATCGATGGCGGCCGTAACTGGTTGAATATCCATGGAGGCATGCATACCGATATCCAGGACTTACGTTTCCAGCCCGGCAGCGGCAGCACCATTTTCATGGCGCTGGATGCCGGTATCTACAAAAGCACCAATACGGGAACCACTTGGGTGGATTTCAGCAATGACATTTCAGTGACGCAGATCTACCGACTTGGAATGACACCCACAAGCGCTGGAAAGGTGCTGACGGGCATGCAAGATAATGGAACAAATCTGTATGTCAACGGAGTATGGACGCATCCCTTTGGCGGCGATGGCATGGAATGCTTTTTTGATCGCAGCAATCCCAGCATTTTGTTTGCGTCCACCCAAAACGGTTCGCCTGTTCGATCCAAAGATGGAGGATTAAGCTGGACGAATATTACTCCTTCGGGTCAGAAAGGCCCATGGAATACGCCATGGTTACAAGATCCCAAGGCCCCGAATGTGTTGTACTGGGGCAATACCCGATTTTGGAAATCCATCGACAAAGGAGATACCTGGTCAGCCCTGACGGATATGCCGGGAACGGACAGCTTGATCAATATTCTGGTCGACCCTACCAACACCCGGATTCTTTATGGAGTGAAGAAGGACTATCTTGGCCGATCAGAAGATGGGGGCGTGTCCTGGTCGGACATTACCGGTAACCTGCCGGTCAACAAGGCGAGTCTGGTGGATATAACCCTTGACAGCGCCCACGCAGGCAATTTATGGGTTTGCCTTTCCGGCTATGCGGATGGCGATAAAGTGTATCGATCCTTGAATTCCGGGGCAACGTGGATAAATTATTCGGAAGGCCTACCCAATTTGCCCGGCAACGCCATACTGTTTCAGAAATCAACCAATGGCGGCGTCTATTTGGGATCAGATTTGGGCGTGTATTACCGGGACAACACGATGAATGCCTGGATTCCGTTTTTCAATAATCTGCCCAGTGTCGCGGTATATGAAATGGAGATTTTTTACGGGCCCACTTTGGGTTCAAGTAAATTGCGGGCGGCTACTTTTGGACGAGGGCTTTGGGAAAGCCCTTTGTACGCGGCCCCTGTAGTCGGTATGAATCCAGAGTCAAAGGCTTCTTGGACACACTTTCAAGCGATGCAGGGCAAAGATGGCAAGTCGATTGCCGTCCGATTTGAATCACCTCGAATTCAGGATGTTTTCTGTGAGATTATGGAACTGAATGGCCGGAGGGCAACTTTGAAAAAACTGTCTGCCGGAGTGGGACCATTTTCCACTGATATCGGATTAGGGGCGCGTTTTCAAAGCGGAATTTATTACGTGGTTTTGAAAAGTGGAGAAGCAAAAACCACGCAACCTGTTTTCGTATCCGAATCCCGTTAGGCTTCTATTTTTGAAAACTTGTCGGCCTCCAACTTGATGATTTTTGGAAAAAGCACATCGGTTTCCTGATGCATATGATCGCGTAAGTCGCTTTCCATTTGCTCCAATCCCGTCAGCAAGGCCCGGTACGAGTAACAGGCGTGGGCGGGCGGTGTATAGTTGTCGGTCAAGTTTCGGATCTTCAAGAATGCAATGTCGGCCTGGTCGTGTTCGGCATCCATCTGCCGGATGGGATTGGCAACCGACCCGCAATGGGAATTGACCAGCTCCTGGGAAGCCTCAATTTGTCGGATGAGCGGAAACAAGACTTGCTCTTCCTTGCGCATATGGTCGGAAAGTTCGCGTTCTAAATCCAGGAATATATCGCGAACCTGAACCAGCCTACTATCGGACGGGCCATGAACCCGCGCCACTTTAGTGGTTAAGGCATCCAGACGCTCCAGCTCCTCCCATAATTTGGCATGATACACTTTTTCGATATGCTCGATAAGTTCGGTTGGAGTCCTGTCGTCGCCCCAATCTTCCTTGCCATTCGGGGCAGTGGATCCCGATTGACCGGTAAGCCATTGCAAAACTTCATTGGGATTTAAGCCGCGATTTTTCGCTGCACTTTCCAAAGTGGCTTTACCACCGCAACAATAGTCGACTCCGATTCTATCGAATACCTGCGCCGAAGCGGGAAGCCGTTCTATGATTTCTTCAATTGTGGTCTTCAAGGTAATATCAGACATCATTCCATTCCTTTCATTCAAATAGTCAACATTTTCAATCTTTTGCTTGTCCCCGGATCACGCTGTTTCCCGCGAACGAATCGCCCGGATCCGGGATTTGGGCAGATAGCCAGTCGCTTTCCAGCATTTGCCCACTTTGTCCATACGCCTTGATGGCATTTTGATAACATACGGCCGAAACTATGGCTTCGGAAATTCCAGATTCCAACATCAGCTGCGCCGTTTTGGGAACGGCCAGTGGATCGCTCATACCCCAGTCCGCGCTGGAGTTGACGATAATCCTATCGGGCCCATATTGATTGACAATGTCGGCCATGCGCTTGCTGTCCATTTTGGTTTTTGGATAGATTGTAAAGCCGGCCCAAAAGCCCCGATCCAAAACCTCTTTGACGGTTTCCTCATTGTTGTGATCGATCACCACTTTATGCGGTGGTAAAGTGTGTTCTATGCAAACGTCCATGCTCCTTGACGTCCCCACTTTTTTGTTCCGATGGGGGGTGTGAATCATGACCGGCATGTCCAAATCAATAGCCATGTCGAGTTGCAGGCGGAAATATTTCTCTTCGGATTTTGTCATTTCATCATAACCAATTTCACCAATCGCCACCACGCCCTCCTTGCCCGCGAATCTGGGAATGAGGTCCATAACCTGTTCAGCCAACGCTTCGTTATTGGCCTCTTTGGAATTAAGGCCAATGGTGCAATAGTGTTTGATGCCGAATTGAGAAGCCCGGAATCGTTCCCAACCAACCAGCGACGCAAAATAATCCAGGAATGTACCCGACTGGGTGCGAGGCTGCCCGACCCAAAAGGAAGGCTCTATTACAGCTACAATACCGGCTTCGGCCATAGCCTGATAATCGGCTGTGGTGCGGGAGACCATATGGATATGGGGGTCGATTAATTTCATAAATTCCTGGACTATTTTAGGATTTGGGCTGCACGAGAGGATGGACTCAATTTCAAACCTCTAACTACCGCATCTTGTTCTGAAGGCGACCCGGTACGCAATACATTTTCCAGCAGGTCCAATTCTTCCTTTTCCGCCAGTGGTCCCAGGCAACGATACAGCTGTGGGCTGAAGGGGCGATTGGCTGCTTGTCTTTCTTTTACCAGGTCCATCAAAATCTGATTTAGGGATGGATTGGCACGTCTATCCAGTCCGGTGATTTCTTCCAGCGGCGATTCTACAAAAATGGCTTTGGACACCAAGTGATTCCATGCGGTTTCATCGAAATGTTCGGCAGGATAAGGATTGCGAAGCGCCACAGCTTCAAACTGTGATTTTACATTGCTGCGGACGCCTTCTCTGGCCCTGGCCATATGGCTTTCTGGATTGGGCAATAGAGGCAGGGCTTTCATCAAGGCCAAGGCTTCACCTAAATCCGCAGTTTGGTAAATGAGATCCATGAGTTGCGCCGATTTGTCCGTTGGAGGCATGGCGAGCAGAAGAAAAATACGCACCGCTTGATCAATGCTCCAGTCCCCGGGGTTCCAACCTGGTACCAAACTATTGGCAGCAGCCAAGTCGGATTCGTTCAGAGAGAGTGGGCCTTTCCCGCTATGGCGGATGGCGGCGCTGAAAACAGTAAAGACAATTTTGTCTTCGGAAGAACGTTCCAATTGATTGGCGCTTTTCTCCAACCACGGAAGGGAAGCGAGAGGCAGTCGGGAAGATAGGAATCCAAAAACCAATTCCTGCGGGGACATGGCATTATTCATCAAACGAGCGAACATCGTTCAATTGGGCACCGATTTTCTGAGGAGATCGTTTTTTAGAAAAAACCATGATTCCCAAAAGCGTGCCTTCGAAGACAAACAGAAGTCCTGCTCCAATGGCGGCCAAATATTGATAGGAATGCAAGATATGGTTTGAATTCATTAGTGTGTTTCCGGTTAGGTAATCCATGCGATTTACTCCAGTCAGGTTCTCTTCCTTTCAAATAATACGCGTTGAAAAAACCATCCTCGAACTTTTTCCATCGGCATTTTGACAAAGTTTCACGGCTGGAAATGGAACCGAGTTCAAAGCTTTAGTTTCGAAGATTTTGCAGGTACGCATGACATTCTGTCATGAATCCCTGTCTTTTCGACAAAATTCAAAGGGGCGATAAATCGCCCCTTTATTACGCTTCCCTAAGAACAACCGCTCGTTGTACCGCAATCCTCGCAAACTATACACGTCCCGTTCCGCCGCACGCGAATGGACCCGCAAGAACTACAGCTTTCTCCGGTATATCCGGCCCGCCGGGCCTGATCTTTGGGAATCGAAGGTTCCGCCTTGTGGGCGAGACTTGCGGAAGGATGGAATTCGGGACCTACTGCCGTTACCAAAATCTTTTCCTGGCTAGTGAAGGAGGAGCCCTTTGGAACAGGAGCAGGAACAGGAACAGGCTTTTTCGTTTCTGTCGGCTTGATATGCACAAAATCCGTGTTGCCCAAGTAGTTAAGGCCGAGTACGCGGAATAAAAAATCCAAAATAGACGTGCAGCTCTTAATGTTTTCGTGACCATCCACGGGGCCTGCTGGTTCAAACCGTGTGAAGGTAAAGGTCTCGACCAGTTCCTCCAAAGGCACACCGTACTGTAACGCTTTGGAGGTAAGCACTGCGAAGCAATTGAGCATGCCTCGATAGGCCGCCCCTTCTTTGTACATGTCGATGAAGATTTCCCCTAATGAACCATCCGGGTATTCTCCTGTGCGCAGAAAAACTTTGTGACCGGAGATGGTCGCTTCTTGAACAAAGCCACCTCTCCTAGTCGGCAATCTCAGGCGCTTGGGCCTTTGTACAGTATCGGACTCGGAGGATTTGGATAGAGGCGTGGTTGCGGCCATTGCCATAGCTACGGGCGCAGTACCTACGGTAGTTTTCTTTTGGGCCTTGGAATTAAGCGGCTGGGAGAGCTTACTACCATCTCGGTAAACAGCAACAGCCTTGACCATCCAGGACCAGGCGCAAAAATAAACATCGCGTACATCCGCCACCGTGGACTCGGCCGGCAAATTCACGGTTTTGGAAATGGCTCC
>JAYSRH010000491.1:0-2631 GCA_043721115.1 Fibrobacteria bacterium
AATCGCTTTCCGGAATCGGTTCAAAAGGTGACGGCGGATCAGGTGCAAGCTGTCTGCCAAAAGTATTTCCAAATCAAGAATTCCACCACGGGCTTGATATTCCCGGAGGATGCGGGTAAATCCGCGGCGGCACACTCTTCCGCTGCTGGAAAGGGGCAACCATGATTTTTGCTCACGCTGGTTTACGAAATACGCTTTCCAAACTTGGTATTGCCATGGTCTTGTCAGGGCTAGCGGCCGGGCCAATTTCAGCTAAAGATGTTTCAAGAACCGGAGCCATTCCCGGTCATTATTCCAAAATCGTTTTTCCGGATTTCACTTACACGGCTCCGTATCCCAAGGACTTTCGAGTTGTTCTCGATAGAGGCGTAACGGCTTATTTGGTTCCCGATACTACGTTGGCCTTGATTCAAATGGCCATTTTCTTTGGTCATCCCAACTTGCCAAAACGTCCAGATGAAGTTGCCTCTTTGAACCTGTATTCTTCACTGCTCAAAACGGGAGGCTCAATTCGCTTTACTCCCGAACAGCTTGAAGATAGCTTGGAATTCGTCGCTGCCAGTGTGTCTGCGGGAATGTCTGACATGCAATCGACCTTGGGTTTGGATGCGCTGCGCAAAGATGCCTACGCGCTTTTTGATTTGCTCCCAGAGGTGGCCTTGCAACCGCGTATCGATGCGGAAGCCTTTAAGGTGCAGAAGCGCACTTATTTGGAAAATATCCGTCACCGCTATGATACCCCAAAAGGAGTTATGGGCGTGGCTTTTGAGCATGTGATGTTTGGCAGTCATCCTACCAATTGGATGGCTACTGAAAAAGAAGTGGACGCCTTGACTCCCGCTAAAGTTAAGGCTTGGGCGGGGGCTGGTTTTTCCGTTGAGAATATGGTCATCAGCGTTGCTGGCCAATTCGATCGTGCGGACATGATCGCCAAGCTCAATCAGCTGATTGCCAAGTTTCCCGCCAAATACAAATCCGGTGTCGATTCCATTCCGCCTTATGTGGGAATGAAAAAACCCGGCGTGTATGTGATCGATAAGCCCGTGACTCAGGCAACTATCAAAATGGGAGCACCGGGCGTGCAAAGGCCGAATCCCGATTACTACCCACTGGTCGTGGCCAGCTACATTTTCGGGGATGGGGGCTTCACCTCGCGCCTAATGGAGAAGGTGCGTTCCAATGAAGGATTGGCTTATGGTGTGGACTCGGACGTGGGCAGCGATTATTACCGCCGGGCACCGGTGGGCGTTTCTTTACAGACCAAGGTGGAAACGGGCGCGTATGCTATCCAGCTCGTATTGGAAGAAATGCGTAGGATGGCCAAGGATGGGGTAACGGATGTGGAACTACAACGGGCCAAAGACGGTCTAATCAAAAGCCTCCCATCGATGTTTGACACACCCTTTGCCACCGCCACGATTTTCGCACAAGGTGAAATCTGGAAGCGCAGCCCAGAGCACTTTAAGGAATATGTCGATACCATCAACAAGCTCACCAAAGAGGACGTCGTAACCGCTTTCAGGAAATATTTCATCGCCGATTCGATGCGTATTGTGGTTGTGGGGCCGAAGGAGGCCTTGATGAAAAAAGATGAACGGGGTATTTCTTTGTCTGGATTTGGACCGGTACAATTCCTGTCCCTGGATGAAATCGAAGCGCGCAAGTAAGAAGGACAAATCATGACGAGAAGAGTCGTTATTACAGGATTGGGTACAGTCAATTGCCTGGCATTGACTGTCGAGGACTTTTGGAATAGGCTGACCAAGGGTGAATCCGGAATCGGCGTGGTGGATCGCTTTGACAATGCCACCATGAACACCAGAATCGGCGGCATGGTACCTGCTTTTGACCATATGTCCTGGTTCAAGGACCAGAAAATGGCCCGTCGTCTGGACCGCGCCATCATCTATGCCCATGTGGCCGCTACGCAGGCCATGCGAGACTCGGGTTTAGAGTCCGGAAAGTATGATCCCGAAATGGCGGGCGTTTCTATAGGAACTGGAATGGGCGGCGCAACAACATTTGAATCGGAAACGCGCGTGATGATCGAGAAAAGCCACAAACGGGTTTCTCCTTTTTTTATCCCGATGATATTACCCAATACAGTACCGGCCTATTTTGCCATTGAAAATAATTTGCAAGGCCCCAATTTCACCGTTATTTCCGCCTGTGCCAGCGCCAACCATAGCATGGGTGAAGCCTATGAAATAGTGAAGCGCGGAGCGGCCGATATCATGTTCGCGGGTGGTTCGGAATCGACAATGAGCGAAATGGTTTTCGCCGGGTTCGGAAATATGAAGGCCCTGTCAACCCGCAATGACGATCCAGCAGGGGCTTCACGTCCTTTCGACAAAGGCCGAGATGGCTTTGTCATGAGTGAGGGAGCCGCTGTCTTGGTTCTGGAGGAATTGACGCATGCCAAAGCGCGGGGCGCGCGGATTTATGCGGAAATCGTAGGTTATGGCCAAGGTTGCGATGCGTATCATATTACTGCACCCTGCTCCGATGGAGCCGGCGCCTATCGGGCCATGAAAAAAACCATTGCTTCCGCGGGGATGAATCCCAGCGACATCGACCTGGTTAACGCCCATGGTACCTCTACGCCACTGGGTGATGCGGGTGAAACCATGG
>JAYSRH010000492.1:0-2627 GCA_043721115.1 Fibrobacteria bacterium
GCTTTGCCGGCAATGGCATAGGTGTCAAACCGTTGGCCATTGTTGAGATTTACGACATTGACTTTTTCAAATTCCAGAATATCAGCTAATCGCATCAAATTGGAATCGATGGTTATCGAACCATTGTAATTGAGATTGGCGTCGGTAACTGTGGCGCGATGGATCTTGGATTTGAGGATATCCCTAAGCATTTACCCCAATTTACTAAAAACTAAGGGAAAGCAAGGCTGCCGGACCGCCGAATTGATTTAGGCCCAAATTCCACGAGAATCGACCTGCTTCTTGATTGTCGACATACCTAGTGCCCATGAAGGCATCACCCGCGCTGGTCAGCATTGCCCCCAAGGCAACAATGGGGTAAAAGGGGTAGATCGTATGGCTTTCTTTATTCTGGTGCAATATGGTGAGTGCGATTCCGCCTACGAAAAGCGATGTTAGTGCGGCGCCAAAGTAAGGTCTATGGGTCCGATACTCATAAAATCCCGGTAGAACAAAAGAAACAAAGGGTGCCATATTGTTAGCATCCTGCTTACGATAGCTCCGATCGATATCGTCATCGGCCATGCCACCCTTTTTTTCAGAAAGCCAATGATCTTCCGTGACTCCTAGCTTCTTCCATGGTTCCGAAAAATATTCATTGGGCGAAATGCCCACTTCCAGCAGTCGAAGAAATTTGGACTTGGACATGCCGCTTTCCTTGACCTTTTGGAATTCTTCCTGACTGATCCCCATGTCCTCTGCAGTGGTGTTTTCCCATTCATTTGCCAATACCAAACCGCTTGGGAGCAGGAGCAGCGCGGCCAGCAGGATTACTCTTTTTACTGATGTCATAAGGAGAAGTTTCCTTTTGATTGTTCTGGATTAAGATAAGGCCATTTCGAAAAAAAAACATGGCTCAGAAAAAAGTTTTCTGGTGCCGAGGGGGGGAATTGAACCCCCACAGAGTTGCCCCTATCGGATTTTGAGTCCGACGCGTCTACCAATTTCACCACCTCGGCGATGAACCTTACCCTTCCAGGGCTAGGGAAATATAATTCAAAACTTTGGAAAGTGGGCAAGTCTGTTAGATCAAGGAGAGAGCGGCACCGGCTGAGAAAGGAGTTCATGCGGTTTAAGAACCTTTTGCGCGTATTCCGAGGCTGCTTCCAGGGTTGGAAATCTGCCCAAACGTACTTGATAAAAGATTTTGCCGTTCCGTTTGGTTTCAACGATTTCTGGAACCAAATCGAGCCTGGCCAAAACTACAGCCATCGATTTTGCATTGGCTACCTGAGAGAACGCTCCCAATTGCAAGGTGTAAGTGGATTCCTGCGTTGGTGGGAAAGGAGTTGGATTTTTTCTGCTAACCACCGGTGTCGCTGATGTGTCCTTGAATGATCTGGTTGCTTCTTTATACGGGCTGGAGCCTGTTTTCCAGCGCCCTGGAGGGAGTCCGATATTCAACTTTCGTATGTATCTAGCTTCTGGGCTGTGTGGATAGACGGATACCAATGTATCCATTAGACGTTTTTCCTCTTCGCGGCTGAGTCCCTGTTGCAGCTGTGCAGATAGGAGTAATAAAGCAGGCTTTTCTTCTTCAGGTGCGCTTTCCATGGCAACCGTAGCGGCTTCCACAGCACCCAGAAGATCCCCCATGGCTGCTTTGGTTTTTGCAATACCCTCTAAGGCCAATGGCAAATAATAAGCGTCAGTATTTTGGGGGCTGGAAAGGGTTTGAAAATATCCGAGCGCGGAATCGGTGTAAGAGGATTTATCCGGATTGCTTTGTGCTAAGGACAAGCAGGCATTGCCCATCCAATAAAGCGCAGGATCGCGCCAGTTCCCAACTGGATAGAGTCGCAGGTAATCGCGAAATAATGGGATGGCCTGTGTGTATTTTCCGGCGGCATAACAGTACTGCCCTTGGCGGAAATAACTTTCCTCGCTTTCCTCATCCGGTCCTGAGGCTTTAATTCTCTTGCGAAAAAAATCACCGGATACTTTTCCTTCAGAACTTAATTTAGCGACCATGAACATGGCAAAAACATCAGTGGAATCCGCTTTCAGAGATTGTTGGCTGAGGTGCAAAGCCGAGTCCAGCAATCCCTGGCGGGCCAGGCTTTGGATTTCCTCATGTTTGGAAGAAATCGACGGAGTGCTTTGCGTAGGCGTTGAGGCTGTGACAGCTTCTTGTTGACCTGTCACGGCTTCTTGATGGCTAGTCGAAAGTGACGACAGCGAGGCTGAAGTGGCTTGGCAGCCAATCAGAAACCAGAGAAAAAAAAGGCGTTTAAGACGTTCCAACTTGGCTCTTTTCCAATCAGTCGGCAGAGGCTTGACCGCGTAAAACCGTTCCGCTGCGAGAAAGGATTTTAGCCTGCACTAATGAACCTTTGCTTAGACCGGGAACATCAGGGACAATGACTTTTTTAAAACATCCCGTCTTTCCTACCCATTCGCGATCGCTACGGAAGGATTTCTCTTCGATCAAGATCCATTCCTTGCGTCCAACCATCTCTTCCAAGTTCCGCTCCGTGATGCCTGTTTGCAATTGGATAAGCCGTTCCAAACGGTCCTGCTTCTCTGCGGCCGATAGCGTTTCTACTTCTTCAAAGGCGCGCGTGCCTTCCCGCGGGGAATACGCGAAG
>JAYSRH010000493.1:0-2624 GCA_043721115.1 Fibrobacteria bacterium
AAAAGCGGGCTGGACGTCAATGGAGTCTATTGGATCAAGGCCGTCAGGCGGTAGGGTTGTGGTATTTTGAGGCAGCGGATTCAAAACCCAGGGCTGGTATGTGACTCCATTGGGCGCTTGCAGAACCAGGTCCAAATCATTTACCAATTGAGATTGCGCGAACAAAGGTGAAGGAGTTCCCGGAGGATCATCCCAAACCAATGTTGTCCTTAGTTTTGCAATGCCAGCGGGCAATTGAAAAGTATAAGCAATGGAGGTAAGATCCAAAATGGAATCCTGAATGATCCGGTTATTAAGGCTTACAAAACTAAGAGCCGCTTGAGCGTTGACCAGTCCGTAACCGGTGGCATAATCAGGTCCGGCATAATATTTCAAAAAGCTGCGAGATATGAGTTCTTTGCTGCATGTACTCGCTGCGGTAATTCCGCAAAGGTCAGGATTGACCCTATTTGCCCCATTGCCGTCAAGCCTCTGTTCCTCGGCATTCGGGGTGGTTTTCACTAAATCCGTTGCGGTATGGATGAGAATAGCCTTGATCGTTGAGTTCCATGGGCCATTGTCATGAATGTTCAATGCCGGATTTAGCAGCATTCGCCTAGCCCAAGCTTCGAGGACAAGCGCTGCAATTCCCGATACATGCGGTGCCGCCATGGAGGTACCTTGCATATGCGCATACCGGGGTGCAGTCCCGTCAAAATATACTGGTGAATAAATGCCTTCAGCGGTATCAGACTTGAAATTCATTTGCAAACTATCTATAACCAGCCCACCTACCCAACGCGCAACACCGACGCTCCGATCGTCGTCATCAATTCTGCCGCGTAAATCACGAAGTCGTGCTTTGAACACGTGAAAATTGGTGTCAGGAGTTGGCAGGTTAAATCTTAGACTGTCCGCACCAGACCTTGGACCCCAGTTGAAGCCGCAAGCAAGGCTGGTCAATTTCGAAGGTATTTGCGGGTGGCTGATTTTATAACCAATGATGAGTGTATCGTCCAAATTGCTTGTAAATCCAGTGATACCTGGTCTTCGAATGAAGCCTCCTATCCAGTCGGATTGAAAGGACCAGGTTGTAGGCTTTACGGTGTGATTTGTAGTGGCAAAATCATCGCGCCATCCATCGGCACTATTGTTGAATTCAAAGTTTAAGGCATGTCCTCCGGGTCCACGTAGGCGGACATAGTCAAGTTCTATTCTCATATTTGTAGGAAGTCTTTGCGGAAAACTTGTTGACGCACCGGGTGCCATGATATCCGGCTTTATTCTGCCATCCCGCGTTGGACCCATGGAGCTGAAGTAGGCCCTGATATTATCCTCTTTGGTAGTAGCCCCAACGGTAATTGCGTTCTTTGTATTCGCTAGAATGGAATAGTAGCCGCGCTGCACGCCATATCCCGCGGCGCTACCATTATTAGCCGCTGCATATACCATGACATGGTTGGGATTGTGCCTGGAGATTAGTTCGTCCACATTTGCGTCGGCCTGAACATATTCAGTTGTAAAGCCAAGAGTATGGGAGTGATTATTTACATCACCTTGAAATCCAAGGGGATCACCTCGTTGACTAATGAAAGAAGCTTTAGGCGCCACACCCCGCCATTGATATCGGGTACCACCACTGGTTTCACTTCTCCAACCATTTCCACCCGCTATCCCTGCCACGTGGGTTCCATGGGACAAGTCTACAGTATTCGCAGTAACACTGGGTGGCTGAAACCAATCTATAGTTGCGCTTTGAGCCCTGCGAGTCCTGGAAACACTGCCGGCTTGTTCCCGGAAATCGTTAGGGGTATTGACGTTGTTGGCGATTGTGTCAATGCCTGTGTCATAAATTCCAATCCAAATACCACGGCCATAAGTAGTATCTCCTGCTCCGGCCATCCATGTTGCACTGGGCGGGAATACCCCAGTATTGACGTTTTGGATGCTGTTTACATTAGTTCTAATTTTGGAAACTTCATTGGTAATAGTATTCTCACTCGTCTCTTCAATAAATTGCACTTCCGGCAACCAGCTTAGGCACATTAAATCCGGGCGAGCGGCTTCAACCAAATAAAAACCGTTTCCGCTGGACAGTATTTTAGTATCCGTCAAACAGGTGTTGAGGACACCATCCCTAAGTTCCGATAGCACATCGGAATGGAGGCTTATTTCCGCACGGATGCGCCCGGTTTTAGGATTTAGAATATCTGCAGGCAGGGACTCGCTTCGAAAAAGTTTTTTGGAAATCCGATCCATTTGATTCTGCTTTTCCAAATTGTGGAAGGTCAAAGGAAATTTTACTCTTAATGCAGATCGCAAATCCTTCAGGGTGCTGCCGTGCCCATTCACTTGGTACACCTGATAGGTTACCCCCGCTTGCGTATCCAAATAACCGGAGAGCACAGTAATTCCTAAATCTTGTAAATCTTTCAAAACTATGGACCTTTCCATGTCCTTGAAAACCAAATAGGCATATTCGGTTTTGGAGGTTGAACCGGCTGAAATATCAGCATCCACATCCGGTAGATATCGGCCGCCATATTCATTTCGGATTAGGAAATCGGAAATGGTTCGTTTCTTTACCAGTGTTGTAGCCCACTGTTTTGGATGAATAACTTTGGGCTTAAGATTTGCCTTACCTG
>JAYSRH010000494.1:0-6642 GCA_043721115.1 Fibrobacteria bacterium
GCCCTATTTTGTGGGCTGGCTTTTCATATTTTGCGATTCTGCATTCACCTGTTCATGTATGGGACACCGGTGGGTTTTCTGCCCTCTCGACCTCCCCATTACCTCGCATGGTTACCTGAATTCCTGCTGCCTTATGTGGTGCTCAGTCTTTTGGCGGCCGGTCATCGCAAAAACAACCAGACCATGCATAAGCGCATCATCGAAGGCTTGGAACGAGGCAATGAAATCCAAAAGGTTTCTATCCTCGGCTTTGCCAAGATCTCGGAGGTACGCGATCCTGATACGGGCGATCATATCATCCGCATGTCCCATTATTCCCGCATGCTTGCCCAGGAGATGGCCCAGGTGCCCGAATATGTGGGCTATATCACCCGCACCTATTGCGATGAGATATTTATCGCCGCTCCGCTGCACGATATCGGCAAGGTTGGCATCCGCGATGACATCCTCAAGAAGCAAGGTGGCCTCACTATTAGCGAATTCGAAATCATGAAGATGCATACCATCATCGGTGGTGATTTGCTGCATGAGCTGGAACTGAAACTGCAATGGCGCACGTTCTATTCTTTGAGCAAGGAAATCGCATATCATCATCATCAACGCTATGATGGTACCGGCTATCCAAACGTACTCGGGGCTACCAAAGCTATGTTCGTGGAGCCGGGTATCGGCAAACCCCTGGCAGGCAAAAACATTCCCCTCTCGGCACGTATTGTAGCCTTGGCGGATGTGTACGATGCCTTGGTGTCGCGCCGTTGTTATAAAGAACCCATTCCCCATGATGATGCTCGGCGTCTTATATTAGCGGAATCCGGCAAGCATTTCGATCCGGACCTGGTGCAAGCTTTCCTCCGAATTGAGCCGGAGCTGATTCGCGTATCGGGCGAATTTTCCAAATAGCCAGTTCGGTTCAACTCAGTCTCACCCACCTCCCTCCGGTTGGCGCATCCATGCTTCGAGCCCGGCAATTTTCTAGTTTCAGGGTAGGCGTTTTCGATTTTTCTATTTGATGGAGTGAGCGGCATGCATATAGTGGTAACGGGCGGTTGCGGTTTTATCGGGTCCAATTTTATCCGGCATATTCTCACCCATAGACGGGATTGGCGCATCACCAATATCGACAGTTTGACCTATGCAGGAAATCCTTCCAGCCTGCAGGACATCGCCGGCAACCCCCAGTACCGTTTCTACAAGGGCGATATTTGCGACCATGCTTTTACCGCCGAAATCTTTAGTGCGAACCCTGATGCCGTGGTACATTTTGCCGCCGAATCCCACGTGGATCGCAGTATCGACGGGCCCGAGATATTTGTACGCACCAATGTGCTGGGAACCCAGGTGCTGCTGGAAACCGCCAGGCGCGCGAAGGTATCCCGGTTTTTACACGTGTCCACGGACGAAGTATATGGTTCGCTGGGTACCACAGGTCTGTTTTCTGAAACCACGCCGCTGGCGCCCAACTCCCCATATTCCGCCAGCAAGGCCGGCTCCGACCTTCTGGTGCAAGCCTACCACCATACCTTTGGCATGGATACGGTTTTGACACGCTGTTCCAATAATTACGGCCCGTACCAATTTCCGGAAAAGCTCATTCCCCTGCTCATCTCCAATTTGATGGACGACCAACAAATCCCCATTTACGGCGATGGCAAAAACATCCGCGATTGGATTCATGTAGAAGATCATTGCGCCGGACTGCTGCTAGTTTTGGAAAAGGGCCGAGCCGGGGAAACGTATAATCTGGGCGGAGGCAATGAGCGCGAGAATATCGTCATCGCCAAAAATCTATTATCCCTATTAGGTAAAGATGAATCCTCGATCAAATACGTGCAGGATCGTCTCGGTCACGACCGCCGCTATGCCATTGATGCCAGCAAAGCCAAGTCGGAATTGGGCTGGACGCCCAAGCATGATTTTGAATCCGGATTGGCTGCTACCGTAGCTTGGTATAAAGCCCATGAAAAGTGGTGGCGGCCCTTGAAGAAGGGATAAGAGATGCATTTCATTTTAGTATGTCAGTGTACAAGCCCGCACAAACTTTCGAGACTGCTATGAGTCCTAGACAAAAGAATTCCCATTCCCAAATTAGACGCTCAGCATTACGTCCGATTAAACGGTTCTTTTTGAAACAGCTTCCGCGACGAAAAGCCATGATAGGCGGTCTCTTGCATCGCATATTGGGGGATGGGCTTTTTGATCACCGGCTTTGGAAGCCTGAGCGTTCTACGCTTGCGGCGGGACTGGCGATTGGTCTTTTTATAGGTTTGCTTCCGACGTATTGGGTTCAGTTGGTTTTTGCGATTCTCTTAGCCTTCGCCTTAAAAGTAAATGTAACCGCCAGCGTTCTTGGCACAGCCATAACAAATCCCTTCACAACGCTACCCATAGTGGGTTTGCAATATAAAATCGGTCTATGGTTGGTTGGTCCTTCCGATCCCAAAAACATAGAACAATACCAAGGTTGGATTAAAATCTTGATCAGTCATGGTAAGCCCTATTTAGTCGGTAGTTCGATTACCGCACTTTTAGGCGCTGTGATAGGCTATGTGGCCGTCATCCTATTCTGGAAGGTAGGAACTAAAATAAAGGCCGTTCGCACCAACCCAATACCTTAGTATGGCTTAGATAAACCCCCAGTATCTACTTAATAAATCCAAAATATCTAAGTACAATACATAGGTTTAAGTTAATTGTTGAATAGACATTTCGACACAGACTTTAATCCCGAAAACATGGATATTTATATCTAGGCCCGATTGGGGGTCGACGTAAAAACAATAAATGCATGGACCTGTCAGAACCCTTCTTATCCTTAGACTCAGGGGTTAAGGATGATGGCTCAACGGGATTGCAGGATTTCCTAGTAGATCGCTCGCAATCCGATTCTGAAATAGGGCAGGATGAGAGACACAGAAAGGGGTTTTTGTCCAAAATGATGTTGAAGCTCAAGCTTCGAGAGAGGCAAGTAATACGGCTCTACTACGGCCTGGACACGGGGGTCGCAAGTAGCCTTGGTGAGATCGCGAATCGGTTTGGTATCTCCCGTGAGCGGGTGAGGCAAATCAGGAAAATGGGTCTAATCAATCTTGAGCAGTATTTGCGATTACCTTTAGATAATGGCACAATAAATGGGCATGCCTAGGGTGTGATTGAGCGGAAATGTGAGTTATTACTAATCTTTAGTACTGGCTCGAACCCAAGCCTAGAGCCAAATAGTTAAAGGATACCGGATGAGTCAAATTCAACCTGCCAAACTGCACCCTCTTTCCTGGCTGATTTTTAGCTCGCGCTGGTTGCAGCTTCCATTATACCTGGGGTTGATTGTCGCTCAGGGCGTTTATGTGGTTCTCTTTGTAAAAGAACTCATCCACCTCATTCAAGGTGCAACCAGTCTCAGCGAACAACTCATCATGCTGGCTGTATTGGGTCTGATTGATGTGGTGATGATTTCCAATTTGCTAATTATGGTCATCGTTGGGGGGTATGAAACATTTGTTTCGCGGTTGAATCTAAAAAATCATCCCGACCAACCGGAATGGCTTAGTCACGTAAATGCATCTGTGCTTAAGGTAAAACTTGCCATGGCCATAATCGGTATCAGCTCCATTCATCTTTTAAAATCATTCATCGCCATCGGATCCACGGGCGCCCTGGAAGCGGACTCCATTACCGGTGCCGGCATTACGCAAGCAAGCGTCATGTGGCAAACCATTATCCATTTGACCTTTATCATATCTGCAATTGGGATCGCTTGGACCGACAAGCTCATGTCGCAATCGGTTTCACAGCTCAAAACCGGGCACTAGAGCGTTCTATGAATTAAATTTTACCTATGGAATGGCTTAATTATCATCACCTCTATTATTTTTGGATATCCGCACGCGAAGGTTCAATCGTAAAATCCAGCGAAAAACTTTTCGTCTCGCAACCGACGATTAGCGCTCAAATCAAGGCGCTGGAAGATTCCCTAGGAGAGAAATTATTCGAACGCGTCGGCCGCAGACTGGTTCTTAACGAAGCCGGCCATATTGCCATGAAGTATGCCGAGGATATCTTCGGTTTGGGAAAAGAGATGCGTGATACTTTGAAAGGGCGACCCAGCGCTAAGTTGCCGATGCTATCGGTGGGAATCTCTGATGCCATGTCCAAACTGGTGGCCTACCGGCTTCTCAAACCCATTCAGCAAGGGCCAGAAATAATTCGCTTGATTTGTCGTGAAGATCGAACTGAAAATCTTATCGCTGGACTCGGGGCGCAAAAGTTGGATTTGCTCCTCACCGATGCTCCCTTGCCGCCTGGATCCAAAGTGAAGGCTTTCAACCATTTATTAGGCGAATCGGGGGTTACTTTTTTTGGTACCGCTGAGTTAACGGCGAAATTCAAACGAGGCTTTCCTGGCTCGCTCCAAGGGGCACCTCTACTTTGCCCGGCTGACAATACCAGTCTTAGGCGTGGGCTGGATCGGTGGTTGGAGGCTGAGAAGATTCAGCCGCAAATCGTTGGCGAGTTTGAGGACAGCGCTTTAATGAAAGTTTTTGGCCAACATGGTTCCGGGCTCTTTATGGGGCCCACCTATGTGGAAGCGGAAATTCGCGCCCAGTATAAGGTCTCGGTGATAGGTCGAACCAATGCCGTTAAAGAACAGTTCTACGCTATTTCACCAGAACGCAAGATCAAGCAGCCCGCCGTTGCTAAGATTCTGAGTGCTTCGCCCTTGGGTGGGGCTAAGTAGCCATTGTTTCTTCTCTAGCCCAAAGTGAAGCGATCACGGCGACGGCCAGGATTCCGGCGATTATACCCAAAGACCAAGTTACCGGAAATTTTCCGCCGAAAAAACCGTTGAGCCAAGTCATCTTAAGGCCGACAAAAATTAGAATAGCCCCAAGCCCATGCTTTAAGTAGCGAAGCTTTCCAACCACGCCTTCCAAGAGAAAGTACATGGAGCGCAGACCTAGAATAGCGAAGATATTCGAAGTGAAAACGATGAACGGCTCTTTCGTGATTGCGAAGATGGCGGGAACGGAATCCACCGCGAATACAATATCTGATACCTCTAAGAAAATAAGCGCTGCCAGAAGAGGTGTAGCATGCAATTTTCCGGCGATGCGAGTAAAGAAATTTTGCCCATCAAGCCGCGATGTCACCGGGAGCAAGCGAGTTAATAGACGCATCGCAGGGCTTTTGTCCGGGTCTAGAGGTTTATCTTTTGAGAGAAAAGTTTTGATGCCCGTTAGGATCAAGAAGATGCCGAAGATGATGACAACCAGATGAAACTTCATGAGCACGGATCCCAAGGCTATGAATAGGACTCGAAAGACCAAGGCTCCAAGGATTCCGAAAAAAAGTACACGATGCCGATATTCTTTGGGAATTCCGAAAAAGGAAAATACCAGAAGAAAGATGAAAATATTATCCACGGCAAGCGCTTTTTCCACCAGGTAACCGGTCAGAAATTCCAACCCAAGCTTGGTTGCCGCCGCATCCGGTGATCCATGGATCAAGCAAAAATCCGAGTTTCCGGAAAATTTCCACAGGATAAATTGATAGAGTAGGGCATTGAAGATCAGTGCCAGTCCGATCCAAACTCCACTCCAAACAGCAGCCTCTTTAAGAGCGACCTCCCGGGCCTTACGGTGCAAAATTCCAAGATCCAAAACCAACATGGCCAATACGAATCCAGAAAAGGATAGGTAAAGCCACCAATATTCGCTAAATGGAAATATCAATGACATAGTTCCTCGCTTTCAGAATAAAGGATACCTAAAGTCCCGTATATAGACTATTACGATTTAAAACAAAATTGATAAGTAAAATACTAATAATAGGATAAACCTATGTAAATCATTGAAAGTAAGTCATGGCTTCAGATTAAGACTTGGGATATCTTATCCCTACACCAATAAACAGGAGTTGAAAATGTCAGTTCATGTAAATAAATACCCTAGCGAAAGTCTGAAGCAAGATGCGCCCTCTTTCCCTCAGCTTCAGGAGCCGGAAGGGTTTTCTATTTCGGTCTTAAATCGAGCCAAAGCTTTTACCTTGCGTCGAATGACTGGATCCTTGGAGCACCGGATTCGCAGGGCCCTGGCTCGTTTCTCACCAGGTATTAAAAAAGTGCGTCTCGTTTTGGAAGATGAAAATGGACCACGCGGAGGTTATGATAAAAAAGCCTCGGTACAAGTGACCCTGGTCGTCGAGCCAGCGCCAAAAGGCGAAAAGGCAAGGTGGAGTGGAAAACCGAGCTGGTTATTGATTAAGTCATTATGCCCTGCCACTCAAAGTCATCCCAAATTCGATTGGATCCAACGGACTCCCTAACTTGATTTCATGCGCAAGAAAATGGCTTCGTTCTAATTATCGTTTCAGATAAAATGATAAAGGGGCAGGAAACTTCGTCCTACCCCTTTTAAAAAAACAATCGGAGAATGCAGTTAACTACTTGCGCTATTTTGCTGGCGGCAATAAAACGGCGTTGATGACATGGATGATTCCGTTGGACGCGGCGATGTCCGTTACGGTAACTTCAACGTTATCATTCAAGTACACTTTTCCGCCCATCACCTTGATGGTTATGTCTTTGCCAGCTACCGTGGTTGCTTTGGTCAGGGTCACCACTTGGGCAGCCTTTACGGAACCGGCCAC
>JAYSRH010000495.1:0-19171 GCA_043721115.1 Fibrobacteria bacterium
TGGTTCTTACGGATGGAAACGTGTATCAAGATTCCGCCAATGCATGCAAAATGGTTGGGAAATATTTTACGCCGGGATTCGAAAAGGACAATTATACCCATGTGGGAGCCAATATTTTCATTAAAACACCGGATGGCCCTTTTCCAGTGCGCACGGAATACATGGAGTCTTTTGAGAGATATGGGGTGTTCAAGGATTTATTCCTGAGTAACATCCACGATACGGATAAATACTGGAATGCCATGACCCTGCTTAGTCCGCTGTCGCCCACCATCCCCGATTACGTTGCCCTGCGCAGCTGCATTCTCGCCGGAACCTGTACCTTCAAGGACAATCGACTGGGCTTGATGCCCGATCCAAGCAACGCTACCAACCACTTTTTGAAGTGTACGGCCGTGGCTCCCACCTCGGGAATGATAACTTCGAAATCATCCATTGAAACAACCATAGCCTATTTTGTATCCGGCGATGATTTATGGTACCAAGCCCGCTACTTTTTCACTGATGCCTTCCCTTACAGCATCGTCGATTTTGAAAATCAATGGTTCGACCTTTCACCCGGACCCCGCATTGTGTTCGACAATGGAGCACTGGCCATTGAAAACAAATTTGGGCCTAAACTGAAATTCAGGCAATCCGTTCCGGTACGCGTACCCAAAAACCAGTGGGTAACCGTGAAGGTCCATTTCAATTTTAATGCTGATTCTGGAACCGTCGACCTTTGGCAGGATGGAAATAAAATATTGTCGATTGTTGGGCCCAATTTGCCGCTCTCCATTGCCGTCCAAACCAATATCGAAGTGGGAATCACCTCCACGGATAGTGCGTGTGTGCTGTATGTGGATGACGTGAAAATTTCCAAAAATGGTTTTTAGGCGCAGGCGCCTCCGGCACTATAAACCCTGCGACCGCCTTAAAGCAGTTACCATCTCCGGATCAAAACGTTTTCCATTCCCGCGGTCCACCACTTCAAAGGCTTCTACTTCGGTTAGAGCCGCACGGTATGGCCTGGCGGATCGCATGGAAATGTAGGTATCCGTCACCGCCAAAAGCCTGGCTAAAGGTGAAATGGCTGGTCCTTGAATTCCCCTGGGCCTACCGGAACCGTCATAATTTTCCAGAAAATCTTCCATCACCCGCGCCGTTGGCTCCAATCCAGGCATGGCGCGTATGCGTTCACAGGCCCAAGCCGATTGGGCGTGCACGAACTCCAGATCCTCTTCACCGAGCACCTGTCGATCTTCTAGTAACTTCTGTGGTACCCGCATCTTGGCAATTTCATAGATACGGCAAACCAGCGACCAGGATTCACCATGTGCTTCGGGCCATTTCAATTCTCTCATCAGTAGCAAGCCTAAAGCTTCCACCCGTTCGCCCTTGCTTTCGTATCCCCGGCAATGTTCGTCCACCATTTGCCCAATCAACTTGGCCCAGGAATCCAGTGTTTGGTCCCCTTGGGCGGATTCCAATGGATTTAGTTTCGGGAAAAAACCCAGCGCACGTATACCCAACGCAAACGTCGCAGCCAACTGATTGAAGACCTCCAAGTCTACCGCATCGTACTTTGGTTGGGGCCTGGAACGCCTAAATATGAGCACGCCATGCAATACCGCGCTCACCTCAACGGGTAAAACCAAAAACCAATCCGGCTGTAGGTCATTTAATGGCTCCTTATGAAGGAGCAATTTTGAAGTACTGACCGTGGTCTGGGCAAGATGAACCAGCAATTTCTGTAATTTAGGATTTTCGGGAGTTGGATATACGGCATCTATCGCAGACGACTCGGGGGCCAAGGCAGGTGAGCTGTTATAGTACCACCCACCATCGGAGCCAGTGAGCCGCGTACCGAGCTTGATCACTTTGAAGGAGAGTTCCTCCATGGACGCGGCTTCAGCGGTAACTCTGGAAATCGAATGCAAAGAGACAAGTTTGGAATAGAGCAGATTTTCGTCTTTTACGCGCTTGGTCGAAAGCGCCTTTTCCGCCCGCTCGGCGATTTCCTCCAGATGGAAGGGCTTGACCACGTAATCAAAGGCCCCGCCGCGCAGGGCTTGGACGGCACTGCTGTGGGAGGGATTGCCGGTTGTGATAATGACGGGAATGTCCAACCCCAGGTCCTTCAACTTCTTGAGAAGCTCTAGCCCGGAAAGACCTTGCATGGCGATATCGGTGATGACGAGATCCACAGGGTGGCTGGTAAGATGCACCAGGGCTTCTTCGGCGCTGGTGGTCCCTACAACATCGTGGCCCTTCTCGCGAAAATACCGAGTGATGATATCGGAAATGTGGCTTTCGTCATCGATGATGACCAGGCGGGACATTTTACCTCATCCTTTCATGCGATTAATCCAACAAACAGGCTTTGACCAAATGGTAAAAGAGCGGTGATGGATTGCGCAAATTGCTGGTGAGTTCCGGATGAAACTGCGAACCCATGAAGTACTTATGGTTGGGAAGCTCCATCACTTGCATGATATTTTCGGTGGGATGCTTGCCGGAAAAGACAAGGCCATGTTCTTCCAAAGTCCGGATATATTCCGGATTCACCTCATAGCGATGTCGGAACCTTTGACGGACCACCAATTTATTTCCGAAAATCTTGTACGCCTGCGTGGCAGGCTTGATCTCCACATCATGGCCACCAAGGCGCATGGTGCCGCCTTTGTTGCTCAAATTCTTTTGTCCGGGCAGAATATCGATAACGGGATGCGGGACTTTAATACCTTCTTCCAGTACCTCGGAAGTATTGGCGTCCTTTAAGCCGCACACATTGCGGGCATACTCGACTACGGCTAGTTGCATTCCGTAACATATTCCAAGGTAGGGAATATTATTTTCACGAACATATTGGATGATTTTGATTTTGCCTTCAATGCCGCGAAGCCCAAACCCACCGGGCACGATGACACCTTCCACGCCTTTCAGGGCGTCCTCCACCGATTCCTTGCCTTCCAGCTTAGACGTATCTACCCATTTGATGTCGACGCGAAGATTAAGATGCGCACCGCAATGGGTAAGCGCTTCAACCACGGAAGCATAGGAATCTTCCAGAGTGGTGTATTTGCCGCAAAGGGCAATGGTGACCACCTTGCGCGGATTGCGTTGGTTGGTTTTGATATTGGTGACCCAAGTTTCCCATTGGCGTAAATCGGGAGGAGAATAAATGCCCAGGGCCGTATGCAGCAGCTCCGGCAGGCCTTCTTTTTCATAGATGAGCGGAATTTCATAAACGGAACTGACATCCGGACCTGAAATAACAGCGCTTGGAGCGATATTGCAATAGGAGGCGATCTTTTCCTTGATGGAAGGTGCGAGCAGCTCCGGGCACCGGCCGATGATGATATCCGGTTCGATGCCTTTTTCATTGAGCAAACGCACAGACATTTGCGTCGGCTTGGACTTCTGTTCATGCACGCCTTCGGGAACGGGCACATACGTGAGATGAATGTAAATAAGGTTCTCATATCCTACGTCGCGCTTCAATTGGCGAATCGCTTCCAGATAAAATTGGTTTTCCAAATCACCTACCGTGCCACCCACTTCAATGAGCAGCACATCCGCCTGTTCATTGCGCGCGATTTCGTGAAACCAGGCTTTGATGGAATCGGTAACATGGGGGATGAATTGTACGGTCTTTCCCAGGTAATCGCCCCGTCGTTCCTTATCCAGAATGTTCTTGAACACTTTCCCCATAGTGAGGTTCCAATAGAATTTGGTTTGAATGTCCATGAACCGTTCATAATGTCCGAAGTCCATGTCCACTTCACCGCCATCATCCTGCACAAAAACTTCACCGTGTTCGATGGGATTCATGGTGCCGGGATCGGTGTTCAAATAGCCATCACATTTAACCGGAATGACTTTGAGCCTGCCGGAGAGAAGATTTCCAATCGAGGCGGCGGCAATGCCCTTGCCCAATCCGGAAAGTACTCCTCCGGTTACGACGATAAACTTGGTACTGGGTTTTCTGGGCTTGGCCAAGCGAGTCCTTCCTAAAATTTTCTTAGGGTCCAAAATGGACCCGTAACTGGAATTATAGCCATTAAATGTTTGTCGTGGTCAAAGGATCACGGACGCTGGGTAAGCAAAGTGTAAGCTGCGTCCATATCTTGAGGTACATCAATGGCTTGGCTTAATTTTGAGCAGGCTTGAGCCCAGATGGGTGCCAGCTTAATATCTCGGAGAAGCTCGTGGCTTTCTTCCTTTTCCAAAGGTGAAACCGGCAGTTTGGCATATTGACGCAAAAATGCTTTGGCATATCCATAGGCCCCCATTTGAAGGCGAGATCGAACCAAGGTTTGCATCGTACCTGGAAAAAAATGAGGGGCCACGCGATAAAAATCCAGCACCTGGCCTTCGCTACTTAGTCCTGCTTTGCATCTATTTGGATTGGAAATCTCCTCCGGAGTCAGGTCGCGATCGTGAACCAGAACATGGACTGCGGAAGGATTGGCCTGCAGACTTTTGCAAATCTGAACTAAGCCCTCGCTTGGGAAAACCGGTTCATCGCCTTGCAGATTCACGATCCAATCATGAGTGATGGAGTTGAGATGATTAGCGATTCGGTCTGTGCCATTGGCAGCTGGACCAGCGATCACGGCTCTAAATCCAGCTTCGAGCGCCACTGCCTGTATTTTTTCAGAATCGGTCAGGCAGACAATTTCATCGAAGCAGCCCGCGGCCTCCGCACAGCGCAGCGTATGTACAATGACGGGCGTGCCCGCCAATGGCTGTAATAGTTTATCTGGAAAACGGGAGGCGGCCAGTCTGGCGGGAATGACGCAGCTGACTTTCACCCAATCACTTTTGGAATGGAAAAATGATCCATGTTGACGGCAGGCGCATTTTGAAAAGCTTGTTCTTTGGTCAGGCCGGTAACGAGTTCATCCGGACGCATAGGCCGAGGCGCTGTATCCACTGCGAGCATAGGCTCCACCTGACTGAGATCGATTTCCTTAAGGACGGTCATGTACTCGACCAACTGGTTCATGGATTGGGTCATTTTTTCGACCTCGGCCTCGGTTAATTCTAGGCGCGAAAGCTTGGCCATGCGTAGGACTTGATCGCGATTGACTTCCATTTGGTATCTCCGGAAAAGCCTGAATTGGCCAGATAAATTCTGTAAGGAAAATTAATAAATACAGATGCGTGCAGGGCCGGATTCAGCCTTCATATACCTGTAGCTTGGCAAATTTGAGCAACAGCACTCGCCGAATGTGGTCTCCGAAGACAACTTGGACTTTGGCAGCTTCTCCTTTGCCATCCAGGCCCATAATAGTCCCAATGCCGAATTTCTCATGCCTCACTTTTTGACCCACTGAAAAAGCTTCACCTTCCTGGCTGAAATCCTCGTAGTCCGGGGTTTTTTCGATGCCAAAGTCATCGTTGGCCCTACTCCCGTAACTGCCAAGGCCGCTGGATGGATGTCCACCCCGATTGCGGTCAAAGGATTTCGCGAAGGGGCTTTGCGGCATACCGGATCGGGCGATGTGCAAATATTTGCGGTCGATTTCGCTGAAGAAACGGGTGCCACCCGCCTCTTGATAGGTGCCATAGCGGCGGCGGCGGCGCGCATAGGACAAGCTGAGTTCCTGGCGTGCGCGAGTGACCGCTACATAGAACAGTCGGCGTTCTTCCTCGACATCGACATCATTGCCTTGTCGCATCATGGGGAAAAGACCGTCCTCGAGACCCGTCACAAAAACGCGGGGAAATTCCAAACCCTTGGCGCTGTGCACGGTCATGAGCGTGACCGCTTCCAGATTGGCCTTGAGTCCATCTTGATCGGACACCAAGGAAATCTCTTGCAGGAAAAGATCAAGATCCTCCGCCCTAGAATCTGGCGAAGTGTCTTCTGACGACTCCGAAACCTGTTTAGGAACACTCTCACCACTTAAAAAATCCAGGTCCAAGGTAAGCGCCTGGTTTGCTTCTGCAGCGCTGCCCATTGGGCTTCGTGAACTGGCGGCGGGCTTCATTTCGGCCTCCCCCATTGGAGCCTCCGAGCGACGCAGCATAAAATCCTGGGCAGCGGAAACGAGTTCTTCGATATTGGCCAAACGGTCGAGGCTTTCATCCGAGGCTTCTTCTTCCAGAAAGGCGCGATACCCGGTGCGGGCGATGATCTCGGCGATGACTTGGGGCAAGGGATCTGTTCCAACCTGTTTGCGAAGGGTATCCAACAGGGTTACGAATTCCAAAATCTTTCGAGCAGTACCTCCGGAGACACCAGCCTCATTACATTTTCTGAGGGCGTCCATAAGTGGAATGCGGAGATCTGATGCCAGGTCCTGAATGGCTTGAATACTTTTATCACCCAGCCCGCGCTTGGGCACATTGATTATCCGGGCCAAGGCAACACTGTCCAATGGATTGGAAAGCACACGCAAATAGGCGAGCAAATCCTTGACCTCCTTGCGTTCATAAAAACGAATGCCGCCGACAATCAAGTACGGAATGCGACTGCGCCGAAGCTCATCTTCCAGCACCCGGGATTGCGAATTGGTGCGATAGAAAATGGCTGTTTCTCCGGGCTTGAACTGAACGTCCTCACGGATGCGCCGGGCTACCCAGGAGGCTTCCAGAATTTCATCATCATGTTCGAGCAAGGTTACTTTTTCACCTAAGTCATTGGCCGTCCAGATGGTTTTTTCCATACGCTGACGATTGTTTCGGATGACGGAGGACGCTACGCCCAAAATATTTCCTGTAGAACGATAATTCTGCTCCAGCTTGGTAACATGGGCTTGGGGAAAGTCCTTTTGAAAGGACAGGATATTGCCGATATCGGCGCCGCGCCAGCCGTAAATACTTTGATCGTCATCTCCAACCACAACGAGATTGTGATGGCCGCCTACCAGGAGGCGAATCAACTTGTACTGGGCTTTGTTGGTGTCCTGATACTCGTCGATAAGGATATACCGGAAACCGGAGGCGAAAACTTCGCGCACCTCCGGAAAAGATTCTAATAATCGAATAGCCATGTTGATGAGATCATCGAAGTCCATGCCATTATTTTTTTGCAAGTCCTCCTGATAACGGAAATAAAGGTGCGCCATTTTTTCCTCGTAGCGATCTTCAGCGAGGAGCTTTGCCTCCTGCGGCGATTGGCCCAGATTTTTGCGGCGGCTGATATAACCGCGAACGGCATCGTCCGTGAACTGGACGTTCTCATCCAAGTTCTCGGCTTTGAGCAATTTCTTGACGAAGCGTTTCTGATCGTCCGTATCATAGATGGTAAAGTTTGAAGTGAACCCCAAGCGTGTGGCGTGAAAGCGCAAGAGGCGGGCGCAGATGGAATGGAACGTTCCGACCCAGCGGAGATTGGCAGAATAGCCGATGAGGTTGGCGATGCGCAGACGCATTTCTTGCGCGGCTTTATTGGTAAACGTGACGGCCAATATCTCCCATGGCCGCAGTCCGCGCTCGCGTATCAGCCAGGCGATTTTAAAGGTGAGCACGCGCGTTTTTCCAGAGCCTGCGCCGGCCAAGATGAGCTGGGGACCGGGGCTGTGAGTGACGGCATCGAATTGCGGCGGGTTAAGGGCTGCGGATAAGCTTTGGGAATCGAGTTGTACAAGGTTTTGCGCTGTAGACATTGGGTCGAAAAGTAGAAAGATTCATCGGGCAGCCATTTAGCAAACCAGGACCGCATGCTATATTGAGTCGCTATGGACGAAATAGCCCACCCAGCGGACGGCCCTTCGCTCTGTAAAATTGGTCCTTGGACCCGGCTCACCAGTCGGGCGATTTACACCAATCCCTGGATTGATGTGCGTGAAGACCAAGTGCTGAGGCCCGACGGGTCGAATGGCATCTACGGAGTTGTTCATTTCCATAATTTGGCCGTAGGTGTTGTGCCCCTCGATGCAGAAGGTCGTGTTATTTTGGTTGGCCAGCACCGCTATCCCTTAGACTATTACTCCTGGGAAATCCCGGAGGGTGGATGTTTGGTTGGCAAGGAAACACCGGAAGAAGCCGCCAGTCGTGAACTACGGGAGGAAACGGGCTTTTCCGCCAAACGCTGGGATTATCTGGGCCAGATGGTGATATCGAATTCCACTACGGATGAAGTGGCTCATTTATTCTTGGCTCGTGACTTAACGGCCGGGCCCACCCAACTTGAAGCGACAGAAGATATTCGCGTCAAAACCATGGATTTTGAGGAAGCCTATCGCCAGGCTATGGAAGGCGAATTAACGGAATCCTTAACGATAACTGGATTGGCGCGGGCCCGGCATTTTCTGAGTAAAGAAAGCAAGCAGGACAAATAAAATGGCGTCACCCATTTTGAACGACAACACATCATCGATGGAAAAAAAGAGTTTTCAAGATCTGGGATTTGGAAATAAAATCCCTTCCGGAAAAACACGTTTGCTCAATCGCGATGGCACGTTCAATGTTGAAAGGCGTGGCATTCCCAGCCATTATGCCCTAAGCGGATACCAAGTTCTCATCAATGTCAATTGGCCGATTTTCATTGTGATCATGTTGATGGCCTATATTTTCATAAACACACTTTTCTCATTTATTTATCTCGCAGCTGGTGTTGAGCATTTGGTTGGCCATGATGGAAATTCGATGATTGGTAATTTCTGGGATGCTTTCTTTTTCAGCGCCCAGACTTTGACCACGGTTGGATACGGCCGTATCGCACCGGAAGGGATATTGACCAGCGGTGTCGCCGCTTTCGAATCCTTAACGGGCTTGATGGGCTTTGCCATTGCTTCGGGTCTTTTATATTCGCGTTTCGCCAGGCCCAGGGCGCAACTCATGTTCAGCAACCACATATTGATATCGCCCTATCGAGAAGGCACGGGACTGATGTTCCGCATGGCCAATGCCCGAAATAATCAACTCATCGATACTGAAGTGCAGTTTTCCATGGCCATGACTGCTGCCGATGGCAACAGGCAGTTTTTTGATTTGAGTCTCGAACGCAAGATGATCAACTTTTTCCCCTTGAGCTGGACAGTCGTCCATCCCATCGACCCAGGCAGCCCGCTGTACGGAATAGGTCCAGAAGCTTTTACACACGGAGATGGCGAATTTTTCATTCAGATCAAGGCGTTCGATGACACATTTGCCCAAACAGTTTTCATCCGTAAGTCTTACAGCTTTTCCGAATTGATCCACGGGGCAAAGTTCGCCTTTATTTTCAGCAAATCGGAAAGTGGCGCCACGATTATCGATTTGCATCGCCTCAGTGAACATGCTATTACAGCACTTCCAGTCCAATCGGTGTTGGAGGCAAAACCATGAAAACATCAAACGCTGCCAAGCTGAAACCAGGAAAACCCGAGCGCAAATACATGGAAGCGGCCATAGCCAAGGCTCTACAGGGGATGCGCAAGGGAAGTGGCGGACCCTTTGGGGCCGTCATTGTCAAGGATGGAAAAGTTATTGCAGAAAGTCACAATGAGGTGCTTGTTTCCAATGACCCCACCGCGCATGCAGAGGTGGTGGCTATTCGCGCGGCATGTAAAAAACTGAAGGGCTTCCATCTGGATGGCTGCGATCTCTATACCTCTTGCGAACCCTGCCCCATGTGCCTTAGCGCCGCATATTGGGCGCGAATCTCCAGAATCATTTATGCCAACACTCGGAAGGATGCTGAAATCTTAGGCTTTGGCGATGCTTTTATTTACCGGGAGCTGGAAAAGCCCGGTAAAGAAAGAGAAATACCCACGGTACCCTTGTTGCGCAAACAAGCCCAAGCGGGCTTCAAGGAATGGAAGACGCGACCGGATAAAAAGCCGTATGGACCGACGCTAGGAGCCACACTTGGACCGACGCTTGTACCCACGCTTGAAGCCAAGCGCGGCTGAATTCGAATTTCTCAATCCGATTGCACACGTCGCCACATTTCCAAATTGTAACCATGCGGCGGCCGACGTAGAATAAGTGCCTGTTCATATCCTGAGAACAAGGCGTCCTCTCCAGGATAAAACATCCCCTCGTCCTTAACCAAGCGGCTGGATAGAATCCAGTCCGGATCAAACCGATTTTGCATCGCTGCCCATCGCGCATAATACTGATCCCGATCCGATCCCAGCAATGGCAAGACTTCCGGTGAAAGCAATCCGTGGGAATCCAGAATTCGGACCTTGGAATAATAACCTAACGCGCCCACTTCATCGATCATGACTAAAGGATGAATATTTGGGCCCGAGATGGAATCCAAAATGCGTCCAGCCTCCCGATAACGCGCCTCCCGCGCTTGTTCTGCAAATCGATACTTTTGCGGAATGTGTTGTCGATACGTTTGCGCGGGAACATAAATTAAGAAAACCAGCACTAGAATCCATGCCGTGCTATCCTGGACACGGCCTCTTGCCAATCGGTCCAGACCACAGAAAATAATGGCCAATAGAAATGGTAAAACTGGAAGATAATACCATACAAACAGGATATAGCTTGATTGAGTAACCATAAAGAACAAAAAATAGAGCCCAGGCCAAACCAGGATCTCCCAGGGGAAATTCGCGTAGGTATCTTTGGAGTTACGTCTGGAAAAAAATCCTACCGTCGCTCCGGCTATGGCCAAGAGGTTGAACAGAGTCACCGCGGTAACGCCCCCCGTGGTCGGCCCTTTAAAGAAAACATGCAAGAGCCAGGAGTTTAAGCCTTCCATAAAACCGATTTTGATTTCCAATCGCTTGGCCAGTATCGAATGGGGCAGCCAATGCCCATACGCGTATCGATAAAACACAAAAAACAATGCCAGTCCAAGCAGCGCGGCGATTGTATAGCCTAAAGTGCTGCGCCAAAGGGCTCGCACATCGATGGGCCTAATTTTAAAGGCCGCGCGCAAATGGAGAATAACTAGGACAAAGGGAAGCAGTAAGGCTTCGGGACGAGTCAGCGGCGCCAAAAAACTGACAAACAGAAGTCCCCAAACTGGGCGCGCCGAATACAATGCGAACCAAGTACCTGCAAGCGCCAACGCCACGTACATGGGCGTTTCCATCCCATAGGCAGACACGCCTAAGGCATTAACACTCAATCCATAGGCAGCCACTGTAACTAGGGCAAAGGGCGGGGACATGCCCAATCCCACTCTGGCGATGCGATGGAGAAAGAGAAATCCCAACAAGTCCCAAATTAGATTGGTGAAATAGGCCAGCAATGTAAAGTCCTGTATTCGGAAAATAGCCGCTTCCGCGGCCAGAATGGCTGTGTGCAATGGCGTACTGGTGGCACAAACCGGATTGAATGACGACATGATGGGACCCAAACCCGCATTCCAGGATCGCGCGTGGGCAAGAGTGATATAGGCGTCATCGCAAATGATGATGCCAAAACCGATTTTTAAAAACGCATATACTGAGAGAAAAAAAACGGGAACAAGGCTTGGCAATCCCAAGTTAGTGGTTTTTACGTACCCGGAGGAACCTACATCTCCGCTTGCGATACCGATACCACTTGTTCAATGGTGGTGAGGCCGGCCAGCGCCTTTTCAAGTCCGTCGCGGCGTAAAGTCGCCATACCCAGTTCGCGGATGGCATAACCCTTGATCTCTTCGCTGGATTTTCGTTCCAGAATCATTTGATGGATATGTTCATCTGGAACCAGGAGTTCAAATAGCGCCAAACGTCCCTTGTATCCGGAATTGTTGCAATTGTTGCAACCCTTACCCTGATAAAACGGGGTACCAGGCCGGATACCTATGCTTTCGAGCATCACAGCCTGTACTTCCACTTCTTGCTTGCACTTAACGCATATTCTCCGTACCAGGCGTTGGGCCAACACACCTTTGACGCAAGAAGTGACCAGAAAGGGTTCCACTCCCATATCGAGGAGGCGGGTAAAGGCACCGGCGGCGTCATTGGTATGCAAAGTGCTAATCACCAAGTGACCCGTTAGGGCCGCCTGAATCGCCATTTCCGAAGTTTCTCTATCGCGCATCTCACCCAACATGATAACGTCCGGGTCTTGACGCAGAATGGCACGCATGCCGGCCGCAAAAGTGAAGCCAGCTAAATTATTGATTTGACCTTGGGAAATGCCGGGGATATTTTTTTCCACCGGATCTTCCATGGTGACGACGTTGACGGAAGGACTCGTCACTTGTTTAATAAATGCATACAAGGTGCTGGACTTGCCGCTGCCCGTAGGCCCGGTTGTCAGGATGATGCCATCGGGCAAATCGATAAGTTTGCCAATGACAGGAAAAATAGCGGCTGAAAAGCCCATTCGGTCGATGGACTGGATTTCCACATTGGGATCGATAATTCGGATAACCATCTTTTCCACCACGCCGCGTGAGCGCAGGAGAATGGGGAAAGTGGATAATCGCAAATCCACCTGCTTGCCCTTATACTGAATATGTGCACGGCCGTCCAGGGGTCGGCGTTTTTCAGCGATGTCCATGCCGCCCAGCACTTTGATACGGGATATGATCTGAACCATAAGGCGGGATGGAATCGGATTTTGCTCCGACAATTCCCCATCGATGCGATAACGAATGCGCAAATTCTTTTCCTGTGGCTCCAGATGGACGTCGGAAGCCCCCAGGCGAATGGCTTCACTCATGATCAGGTTCACGATTTTTATAATCTGACGACCTTCTTCGTCACCGACTAGTTTTTCATCTTCCTTGGGTTCGTCATCCTTGCCTTCCAGCACCAAGTCATGGTCTTCTGCGCCGCCAATCAGATCGCGTAGCTGTTCCTTTTCACCAGCATAGGCTCTACCAATAGCCGTTAATATTTCCACTTCCGTGCCGATGACGGGCTCCACGTCCTTACCAGTTTTGAATTTGATATGGTCGAGGGAGCGCAAATTGGTGGGGTCGACCATGGCCACGGTCAAAATGCCACCTGATTCATAAAGTGGGATGAGCTTATAGGAGCGAGCCATTTCCTCCGAGATGAGACGCGTAATATTGCTGTCGAATTTGAAATTTTCCAGATTGATGTGCTGCAAGTCGAGCTGCGCCGCCAGCACATCCAGAAGTTTGGTTTCTTCAATGAATCCGAGTTTGATCAGCGCTTTTCCAAGCGGCAGATTCATGGCCTTTTGCTGGGCTAGACCCTCCTGCAATTGAACCGCGCTGATATAACCTTGATCCACAAGGATTTCGCCTAGCCGTTTCCGCTGGGAAAATTCGAGTTGTTTGCCTAAGACTGTATTGAGAGTGTCTTCATCGATAAAACCCAGTTTAACAAGGACAGTACCGAGACTGATTCCCGTCGTCTGGTGATTTTCCAAGGCGTGATCGAGCTGAACCTGGGTGATATACCCTTGCGCCAGGAGGATTTCCCCTACTTTGCGTTTGCTGCGTTTGACCGGTGCGTTCATGTCATCTCAGAAAGTACCAAAGTTGCAGTCAATGACTCCACCCCTTGGCAACCAGTTCGTTTTTCGTCCCCGACTGATCCAAAATAGTTACTCCTTGACCTTCTCCCACTAGGCCAATTTCGCGCACGCCTCCCAGACCCGCTGCCAATCGGATGCGCTTCAACTCCTCTTCCGTAAAATTTCCCGTAAATAGAAGTTGATACCCCTCTCCTCCATTGAGTACCCAATCTTGCCAAGCGTCTCCCCCGGGCAATTGAACCAGGCCAGAGTCATAGTTTAGCTTACTCCATTCTATCTGCATGCTGCAACCGGACTGCCTAGATATGTGCCAAAGCTCCGAGGACAATCCATCGCTAACATCGATAGCGGCAACTGGACCCGGCAATTCGCTTAGGCATGGTCCCAGATTAAGGGGCGGGACGGGTAGCAGATGGGCCTGGAAATATTGGCCCCACGCCGGGTTGGCTTGCACATTCAGACCCTGTTGTAACAGTGCCAAACCAGCCGCGGAATCGCCCAACTTACCGCTGACATAAATGCGCTGACCGGGATAAGCATGGCTTCTAAGCAATGGTTTACCCAATATCCTGCCCAGCACAGTGAATGTAAAGAAGCTCCCGGACTCTTTGGTTACCGTATCCCCGCCTACTATCCGAAAGCCATGGCTGATTTCCAGTTTCCGTAAGCATTCACCCAGTCTCTTTATTTGCGCCTCATCCCAGGATTTGATCGCACCCAGATTGAATAAGACAAATGCCGTTCGCCCACCCATTGCATTGATGTCGGAAAGATTGGATAGCAAAGCTTTTTCCAATGCCATTTCCAGACTGCTCCAATCCGTTCGATAGTGGATTCCCTCCACACTAGAATCAGTGGATACGGCCCAAGTCTCTCCGCCTGCGTGCATCAAAAATGCATCGTCGCCCAGGCCTTGACCATCCTGCCGGAAATGTGAGACATCGAACAGGGATTCAATAAGGGAAAACTCCCTACCCGGAGAGAAAAATCGATTCATAGGCTGGTACGTGAACGGGGCCGTGCTGAAGCCGCGAAAACATTTTCATTAAAAATAGGTGGATAGGCCTTCCAGCTTTGTGATGTCCCATTGGTAGACTTTTGCGGTTTCTTGTGGCGCATGCTTTTTTTGGCACAGTCCATCATGAGCAGTATCACGCCAATTAAAAATAACAAGACCAGCATCATGCGCATGCCTCGGGTCATGGGCGGCTCCAAAGTTAAGGTTCTGACACATTATATCCATCTTCGCTTCCATCCCCTAGTGCTGGATGCAAAGAAAAATCTAGATGCATACTCTGGCCAGCGCGAATGTCAAAACTGCTGGATTCCGTATTATATCCGGATTTCTGGACGCGAAGCGTATGGAACCCTGGGGATAGGGACAAAAGCCATACAGACTTGTCCAAAAACTGTCCGTCCAAGGCTATTTCACACTCGGGCGGATTGATATTCAGCCACACGAGCCCGTAGGTTCCCATTCCGGATTGGGCAATGGCAGCATTCTGGAGGAAGGCTACTGCAAAAGAGTACAACACAAGAGTGGATAAGGCCTTTATCACTTCGGTTTATTATAGCAACTTTCCCTTGGCCCTTTCCTGGGCTGGAAAGAGTATAGGATGGCGCGTAAAAATGTCGACGTTGTAAAAGAAGTAGTAGGCCTACAAGGAATCAAACTATACCGCGAAGGGCGTCTGGTTCTCAAAGACATCAACTTTACCATATGCCATGGCCAGCATTGGGTGATGCTAGGACCTAACGGCAGCGGTAAAAGCTCCTTGCTCAGTGTGCTACAGGGACTGCTGTGGCCAATAGAAGGCCGCATTTCCGTACTTGGCCAGAACTTTGGTGAAAGCGATTTAACCGAGATGCGAAAATTGATCGGATTTGTAGGCAATGAAATAGAGCCTCAATTTCCAGCCTGGCAGACCGTCCTAGAAATCGCCGAGTCGGGGGGATCCGGTACCATCGGCATCCAATTTGATAAGCCAAATGCCGCCGATAAACGACGTGCTCGAACTCTTTTGAAGCAAGCGGGTATGCTGTCGATGGCCAGCCGACCTATGGCCTTTCTCAGCCAGGGACAGCGCCGCTTGGCTACAATAGTGCGGGCCTTGATGGTCAAGCCTGGACTCTTGATTCTGGATGAACCTTCCGCGGGCTTGGATCCGGTGGCCAGGGAGGATTTCCTGACCAAACTCAGTGCCCTCATGACTCAAAAGAAAAACTCGCAAAGCGGGCCAGTTATTCTTTATGTTACCCATCATGTTGAAGAAATCATACCTGCGTTCACGCATGCCATCCTGCTACGGCAAGGGTGCGTACTCGCTCAAGGGCCAGTTAGGGAATGCCTGACAGCAGCCAATTTGGGTAGGGTCTTTGGACGCAAGGTGCGTATCACTAAACGAGAGGGGCGATTTTCCTTGCGGTTGGATCCGATCAAATCGCGCCAGTAGGTGCGATTACTTCCCAGTTTGAAATTGGTTGGACCAGGACGAATCCTTACGCACAGCATTCACTGGCGGTGCTTCCGACGTTGCCGAAGATTTGGCAGGAGGTACATAATCACCATAAACGCCTTCCGAGGGAGGGCTTTCATCGTAACGGCTTTGATCGATTTTGGCCACTCCATTGGGACGGCCGGACAATTGCACGATATGGGGTGTAACGAAGATAATCAGGTCGCGTTTTCGGGATTGCTTGGAAACGTGTTTGAAAAGGTATCCGAGAATGGGAATGTCCTTCAGAAGTGGGACGCCGGTTTCGGATTCGGTTTCTTCCTTAGTGGTCAGCCCCGCAATAACTACAGTCTCGCCATCATTGACCACCACCGTAGTTTTAGCGCTTTGTTTTTGCAAAATAGTACCCGCGCTTGGATCGACGCGGAAGGAATTTTTTTCCGGAAATAGATCGAGGAGAATCCGTCCATCCGCCGTAACATGCGGTGTCACAGTTAAGGAAGTACCTGCATCTTGCAATTGAATGGCTTGTCGACCATTGGCATCCAGTACGCGAATAGGCACCTGTTCACCCATGAAGATGCGGGCTTCCGTATTGTCTATGGTAGTAATCTGAGGCTTGGCCACAACTTCACCCCTAGCTGTGGTCAGTAAATTGGCAACGGCTACAGCCAAGTTTCCATTCAAGAGTCCAAAGGCAAATTGGGTGGTTGCACCCGCCACTCCACCTATCGCTGAAGCTGCGCCACTGCTGCCTGAACCAGAACCCGATTCCGATCCACTCGAACCGGAAGCACCCTGCTTGGAAGTTCCGAGCATGGTGAAATCGGACTTTGTAGTCGGCAATGCACCAGGATTGTTACGCAGCGGATCGAGCGAACCTTTTCCAACACCAAATTGCCAATCCACGCCCAACTCCCGCAAGGCATCCGCATCAACCTGAATTAACTGAGCCTGTATGTTCACCTGATACGTTTCAATGTCCAAATCCTTAACGGCGGCCCGGATTTCAATGATATTGGCGCGTGTATCAAATACCAAAAGAGCATTGTTGCGCTCGACAACGTTGATGCGCCCACGGGGGGAAAGCAGTCCCTTAATGGATTCTTCCAAATCCTTGGCTTTCGCATTTTTAAGTTTGATGATATCGCGCATAAGCGGCGCCATCGACCCAGCCTGCTGCATTGCACTGGCATTCTCTACCGATGTCTTATTGTAGTCCGCCAAGTTTTGTACATAGAGGTAATTGTCCTCCACCAGGTATTTCAATCCGTACATCTGACAGAGAATGAGCATGGCCTCTTGCCAGGTCTTGTCGGTAAGCTGGAGATTTACATTTTGGGCGGTCACGTTAGGCGATACGACGATATCGACCCGACCGGACGTGGAAAGGCCTTTGAAGGCGGAATGGATCTCCATATTTGAAAAGTTGAAGTTCTGACGGCGAACAGGAGCCTTCTGATCCGAAGCCGCAACTGGCACGGAGGCTTCCTGGCCAAAACCAGGATCCGCCAGCACCGCCATGAGCATCAGGCATGCAGTCCAACAGGATCCAGATAAACGTAAAGATGTCATTTTTTAGTCCCTTCCTTCGAGGAAACCAATTTAAGGCTGTAGGATCGAGAGATCCCATATTCACTGATATCAAACGTAACAGCTTCCCGAGTGATACGTGCGACACGTCCATTGTGTACAGGATCTCCCTGCTTAACCGTAAAGGAAACATTGGCTTCGCGAACATGCTCCAATACCGCCAAGGGTTCCGAAGACTGCCAGATGATTCCGACGACTTTCATTTGATCGATATCAATACCATTGTCGGTTGAACCGGCTTCTACAGGAATAAAAGGATCCCGGCGACCAAAACTGTTGTATGTTACCCGTTTTTCCTCCGGCTCTATGCGCATTTTCTCTTCTTCCGCCTGTTTTTTTTCACGCGCCAGTTTTTCCGCCAATTCGGGACTGTCGGCTATGGCTAGTTTTGGTGGCGCGCCGGAGATGTTGCTTAAAACACTAGCGGTATCTTTGGCTGATTCTGGAATGCCAGCCGGTTCGGGAGCCTTTACCTTTATTGCGGTAGGTTTGGCTTCCGGGGTCACAGCCTTCACTTCGGGTTGCGGTACACTATCCTTAGGCATGGGATGCATGGCTTCATTTTTTTTCTGGAGAGCCAAGGCTGCGGCTTCCGCTTTTTTCCGCATCTCCTCGGCTTTGGCGGCAACCTGGGCAGCCTGTTTTTCTGCCTTGGTCACGCTATCCGCTTTTTGCGCAGCAACTTTAGCTTCCCAGGCTACCAATTTGGCCTGCTTGGCTTGCAATTTGTTGTTCAGGGTTTTTTCTTGGTCCACAGTCATCTCATCCGAATAAAGCAGGCCTACGGTGCGGACAAAGCCAGTATCAGCATCCGCCACCAGTCGAGTCCATCCTGCAGCCCCATCAATCCGTTCCACCTTGAGTCCAAGCATCAGCTTTCTTAAAAGCTTGCCCTTTGGACCTGCTTGATCTTTCATCTCAATGGAATCTTTGACGACGACCATGGGTTTGCTACCGAGCCCAATAGAAAACACCTTACTGGAGGAAAGCCCTTTAGTACCATGTTTTGCATCGAGTGCGGCACCGAGCTCATGAGCGGATTTGACCAATACAGGAGGCTCCCCTTTTAAGTTTTTCGTCGGCTCTTTTTTAACAGTGTCGCTTGGTGATGATTTTGCTGGATTTTTTTTAGCAATCGACGGAGGCGTTGAAACAACCTTGGTGGAATCCTTCTTCTCTACAGGAGCCGCCTCCGTTTTTTCCATCGGGACCGACTCCGGCTTTTCCATGGGAGCCATCTCCACCTTATCCACTGGCGCATTGCTTGCCTTGGCAGCGAGATACTCCTCTTTCGCCTTTAAGGCTTTGGCCAAAGACCAAGTAAATTTTTTCTTGGTCCCTTTTCCCACAACCACCTTCAGAGACCCCTTAGCCCCGGTTTGAATCGAGGCTTCACCTGAAGGCAGTTCGTTGAGCTGCAGCTCGAGACCCAAAAAATTCTTGCCACTGGGACTGGTCATTTTTCGCAGTTGAATGGCTACCAGATTTCGACTGTTGGAATCCAGAATATGCCTTCCTAGAGGGAAGGCTGATTCGGTTTCAAGGAATGAAAGTACAAGCACCCCCTTGGTCGAATCCACTTTTTGAAAGTAGGACGGGAAGCTCTCTTCTGTCGCGGTGTTGGCAAAGGAAATATCGAGAAAGGATTGAGTTGGACTACAAATCAGTTTAATGCCAATCAGTTCATGGGACTGGGCTGGCAACCAGGTAACGAACAATGCGACAAACAAGGCAAATGCCATCCGACCTGCCCAGCACTGAACGGAACGGAAGACTGGATCCGTTTTTGTACTGGTGGCCTT
>JAYSRH010000496.1:0-2589 GCA_043721115.1 Fibrobacteria bacterium
CCGTTCTTGAGGCCGGTGAAAGTGCGTTTGACATATCGTATCCAATAGGGTTTTTGGCGCAGCGGAGTGTATTCACGGCGGATAAAAGACGTATCCGTAACCTGGCTTAGAGAATTGGTATCTGGGGCGATGGGTAGAAAGTCTAAATACTTGAAAAGCCCGCCCTTTCCATTGGCGGCAAGCAATTTTAGGAAGTGAATATTTGAGTCGTGCTGGGCCCACTCACCGCGCACTTCATACACCGATTCGTTATCGGAAATCCAGAACTGCCTAAAAGTGCCGTCCGCGTTGAACTTTAGTTCGGATTCGAACCCGGCCTTATTAGAATCAATCCAAGTATAATCCCCTACATACAGTCCCGGCGAAATGGGTTTTGTTTTCCCGGTGGCCAAGCTGTCTTTGTTGTCAATGGTGGCTGTGTCGCCGTCCCCACCAAAGAAACAGCCTACAAAACAGATGGCAGAGACAAGGAGCGGGAACAGGATCGCTTTTTTCAAAATTCATCCCCTTGATTGAAAGTGGAGGACGCAATTGCCGCGCACGCTAGGACTCAGAAATCCAGGATTTTTCCGATGGTTACGGTTGTTTTGGAAGGCACGACTGCGGCTGAAGCCCAGCTTTTAACCTGGAACACATCGTTAATGCAAAGGCGAATGTCGGCAGCAGAAACACGATCCATCTTGGCCAGAATTTTGTCGATGTTTTCGCCCGGTTCGCCGTACATGAGTTGCCGGGAAAGATTGGCCATTCGGGTGTTGCTGGATTCAAGACCAAGCAAAACGCTGCCGCGCAAATTCTTTTTGGCGAAATCGATTTCGCTGGATTGCAGGCCATCTTTTTTGAGGGCCACTATTTGCTTGTTGATTTCCTTGATGGCCTTGGTCAAGTCTTTGGGTTCAGTGGCAAAGCCGATGGAGTAGACGCCGGTGCGGGTTAAGAATTCCGGACTGGCATAAATAGAGTACACTAGGCCTAGTGATTCGCGTACACTTTGAAAAAGCTTGGAGCTCATGCCATCTCCAAACACGCAGTTGAGCAGCAGTAAGGCATAGCGGTTAGGATGATCCCAGGCATAACCAGGGCCGCCTAGAATGGCTGTGACTTGTTGCACGGGTCGCTTTTCTACCAGATGGCGAATGCGGCCAGTACCGGCTTTACGCGGCAGTGAAACTCTTGTGGTAGTAGACAAAGCAACTGGATTACGAACTTGACGAGACGCCTTGGCGTACCCCAAATTAAATGCTTTACGGGTTAGATCGACCACTTCCGCATGTGAGACATTTCCAACTGCTAAAACGTAAAGCGGTAACGTTTTGGCGGCCCGTCGTTGATGAGCCAAGAGTTGGGTGCGACTCAACCCACGGACGGTCTTGGCCGTTCCGGCGATTGGGAAGCCTAAGCTGTGCCGGTCGAAATAGGCTTCTGAGAAAATATCGTAAACGTAATCATCGGGATTGTCCACGCCGCCCTTGATCTCTTCGATGATCACTTCTTTTTCTTTACCCAGGTCGGTTGGGTTGAAGTGGGACTCCAGCACCATCTCCAGCAGCATGGAGAGGCCGCTGGCGACATCCGAATCCACCACCTTGGCATAGAAGCAGGTTTGCTCCTTGGAGGTATAGGCATTCACCTGCCCACCCGTGGTTTCGAAACTTTTAACAATGGATAGGGCGTCGTGTTTGGGTGTTCCCTTGAACCCCATATGTTCAAAAAGATGGGCTAGGCCATTGGTAACCGGAACTTCATCCCGAGAACCAATGTCCAGGTAAACGCCCATGCTTGCCGAACGAAGGGTCGGCAGGGATTCGGTAGCCACCACCACCCCATTTTCCAGGGGCGTTATCTTGTAGTTGGTGGTTGCCAATTATGCTGGTATCAAAAGCTGTTTACGGCTCAGCTTGATTTTTCCTTGCGGGTCCACACCGATGCATTTGACTTCCACTTCGTCACCCATGGAGAGGACATCCTCGACTCGGTCCACTTTATTCGGGGCCAGTTCGGAGATGTGCACAAGCCCTTCCTTGCCGGGAAGGATTTCCACGAAAGCGCCAAAGGTGGCAATGCCCTTAACCTTACCCTTATAGATTTTTCCGACCTCGGCTTCAGCGAAGAGCTCATTCACCATTTTAAGTGCCATGACGGCATTGCCGCGATGGGCAGCGGAAATGGTCAAATTGCCCTGATCATCCACATTCAATGTGGCACCGGAGTTTTCCTGAATGCCGCGGATAACCTTGCCGCCTGGACCAATCAGTTCCTTGATCTTATCGGCCGGAATTTTTTTCTGCAAGATTGCCGGAGCGAATTTGTTCAAGTCGCGGGGGCCTGCAATGGCTTCTTTCATCTTGGAGATGATATGAAGCCGGCCTTCTTTAGCCTGCTTAAGCGCGCGCTGCATCAGCTCAGTGGTCAAGCCGCGTAGCTTGATATCCATTTGAAAAGAGGTGAGGCCCTTTTCGGTTCCGCAAACCTTGAAATCCATGTCACCCAAATGATCTTCGGTGCCGTTGATGTCGGATAGGGTTTCGAAACGGGTTCCATCCGATACCATTCCCATGGCAATACCGGCCACGGGTGCTTTGATTTTAA
>JAYSRH010000497.1:0-18891 GCA_043721115.1 Fibrobacteria bacterium
GGAAAGCGCGTCTTCTACTACGCCGGCATCAACCTAACCGATATCAATATTTTCAATCTTGATTCCTTAACCTTGAACAAGGTCACGCAGATGGCCCCAAGCCCAAGAAGCGAAGAAAATCCCGTGCCTAAATTGTTTGGGAACCGCGATGGATTGCTCTTCGAGTCGGTTACTGAGGTTCATCGAAAAATTATCTGGATGGACCTTTCCACTCGGCAGGAAAAGGTGCTGGAAGATTCTACAGCGTTCAATAGTTTAAAATGAACTGGAACGAACACCCAACCTGGGAGTTAGCGCAACCGCCCTACCACGGTGCTAGGGCTACCGCCCTACCACTTGATTGAACCACTTAATGAGGTCGAATTTTTGGGTGTCATCCATGGGCTGGAATCGAACTCCAATGCCTTTAAGGCCCGGCTCGTCGACCACCCACAAGATTTGGGAATAGATTCCATTTAGCGTGGGGTTGTATTGGCTATGGACCAGGATCACGTCCCCTTCCTTCAGCCCAAACTCGCCTTCCAGGAAACAACCGCCCAAATTGACGTTGAGAATATGCGAATTAAAAACCTGACCGCTTTCTAAAGTGATCTGTGCTGTAACAGCCACGGGCCAGCGATCGGCTACCCTTCGTTCATTGGACATAGCAGTTTACCTCAACCCTATCATAGTACAGACAGGGTCGAAAAGTAAACAGAATACGCTTGGAGCGGTGTAGCTATCCCGCGGACACGGCTTCGGAAGCGCGTTCCTGGGCGGTTTTGCAGTCGATGCACATTTTAGCGGTTGGCACCGCTTCTAGGCGCGGTTTCGGAATCAGTTTCCCGCATTTTTTGCAAACACCAAAGGTCCCGTTCCGGACGCGGTCCAGGGCTTCTTCGATATAGTACAGGAATTTGCCTTCCCGGCTGGCCATGTGAAAAGCCTGTTCCCGATCCTGGGTTTCGGTTGCATGATCGGCCAAATGGTAGGCATGGCTGGACAAATCCCCAGCGCCCTCCTTAGAAGAAAGCCGCATGGTATTGTCTTCCAAATATCCAAGCTCCTGAAGCAGAGTCTCTTTTTTTTCATTCAGCAAATTTTCAAAAAACTTCAATTCGGGTTTCAGCATTCGAGCCTTGGGACCGGCTGGAGCTACAGGGGCTTCAACCTTAACGGCTGGCTTGCTTATGGGCGCATTGTTTATCGGGGCTTTATTCTCGGTATCCTTGTTCACAGTATCCTTTTTAAGAGTTGTATTGCTCACTGGCGCTTTAGTTTCTGGAGATTTGGCCACCGGGGTATTGGTAGTCGCGGCTTTGGTCGCCGGGCCTTTGGCAGGTGGGGCCTTGGTCACCGTAACTTTATTTACTGCCGGCTTGCTTATTGGGCTCTTGGCCACTGGCGCTTTGCTTACCGGAGCTTTACTGGTGGCCGACTTGCCAGCAGTTGCTTTAGCGGCAGTGGCTTTCGATGAAATCTCCTTACTGGAGGTCTTTTTCATAGCAGGCAATCCTTTCAACCTAAACTTTTTTCACAACTGAAAATAAAGCTGTTTCGCCGTTAATATCCAACGAGTTTCCATCATTTTCAGCCACTGAATCGGAAAAACCCAGAAAACCGGCTAGAACCTCAACGGAAATATAGGAAACGTGGGTTTCAACCGCCTCACGAAATAGGACCGAATCGGTTTTGACAAAAACCTCTACCGGATCGGTAACTTCCAGCCCGGAATCCTTACGTAAATTTTGAATTTTGCTGACGCATTCTCGGGCCAGCATTTCCAGTCGCAGCTCCTGGTCAATGCGGGTATCCAAAGCTACGGTTAAGTCGGCACTGGCTTCCACCACCAATCCTGGCTTAACCTCACGGATGACCAAGATATCTTCCGCCATTATTTCACCCTCTGCCAAACTTATGGATTGGCCTGAAAGGAGAGATTTTATCTCTTGATGGGATAAAAGTGCAACTTTTTCCGCTACCGTCTTCATGTTTTTTCCCAAGCGTTTGCCCAGGCTTTTGAAATTGGCTTTGGCGGCATACGTCACTAAAGTGGATTCATCCAGCGAGACGTCCACGGTTTTGATGTTCAGCTCTTCTCGAATCAAGTCTTCCATGGCCAGGAATTCCTGTTTTTGCACTTCGCTGCGAGCCACCACAATCAGTTTTCGCAAGGGCTGGCGATTTTTGATATTGTGGAGCGAGCGTAGCGACCGGCCCAAATTCACAGCTTCCCGCACACGTACCATTTTGGCATTGAGGCCTGGGTCGTGTTGGGCGGAGTCAAACTGTGGGAACAGGCACAGGTGTACGGAAATAGGAGCGGAGGATGCGCCTGGTTCACGGACCAGAATTTGATACAACTCCTCGGCCAAGAAGGGCAAGAACGGCGCCAGGACCTTGGAGAATTCAACCAATACCCGGTATAGCGTTGCATAGGCATAATTCTTGTCTTGATCGTTTTCGCTCTTCCAAAAGCGGCGACGAGAACGCCGGATATACCAGTTGGTGAGATCGTCAATGAAAGCAAGTACGGCAGGCACCACGTTGTACAGGCGATAGGCATCCATTTCCGTTTGAACCTTGGCCAACAATTCCTGTAGGTCGGACAAAATCCAGCGGTCGAGCTCGTTTTTCGAATGGAGATCCGCGCCCGGCCGCCAGGCGAGTTGTCCTTTGCCGGAATCAGCATTGGCATACGTCACAAACAGGGATAGGGAATTCCAAAGAGGTAGAAGTACAGCCCGCATGATGTTCTTAACACCGAGCTCGCTGAACTTCAGTTCCTCCGCTTTGACTGCCGCCGAGTCGATCATGAACAGACGGATGGCATCCGCGCACGTTCGGTCGATGAGTTCATTGGGATTGGGATAATTCTGCAAACGTTTGGACATTTTCTGACCGTCTTCGGCGAGAATGATTCCATTGACTATCACGTTTTTGAAAGCAGGCTTTTGAAAAAGGGCCGCACCCAAAACAGTCAAGGTGTAGAACCAGCCGCGGGTTTGATCGAGCCCTTCGGCGATAAAATCAGCAGGGAAATTGTGCTGGAACCATTCCCGGTTTTCAAACGGGTAATGCGGCTGGGCATAGGGCATGGATCCAGACTCAAACCAGCAGTCCAAAACCTCCGGTGTGCGAAAATATTCCTTGCCGGCAGGATCGCGGGTTTTTTTGTCAAAGGTCCTAATGACGAGCTTATCAACGACATGCTTATGCAAATCCTCAACTTTTTCACCCGTCAACGCTTCCAGCTCCTGCACACCGCCGATGCAAAGCATGTCGCCATCCTGGGCGATCCAAACCGGAATGCACGTGCCCCAAAACCGATTACGGGAAAGATTCCAATCTCGAGCCCCGTCCAACCATTTTCCAAAGCGGCCGGTTTTGATATGCTCGGGCACCCAGTTGACTTGGCTGTTACAGTCGATCATCCATTGCTTAAGTGTCTTGGTCACGCCGTCCGCGTCCGTGATTTCTTTTTCCAAACTGAGGAACCAATTCTTCTGGGCCCTATACAGCAAGGGCACGTCCGTGCGCCAACAATGCGGGTAACTGTGCACCATCGTTTCATGCTTGAATACACGTCCATCCGCTTTGAGCTTTTGCAAAATGGATTTGTCGGCATCTTTGGCGCCAATGCCTTCCCATTCGGGTACCAGGTTCGTAAACCGGCCCTCGGCATCGAGCGGATCAAAAAGTCCCAAGCCTTCCCTTTGGCCAAGTTGAAAGTCGTCTTCTCCAAATGAAGGGGCGATATGCACAACACCGGTGCCATCAGCAGCACTGACGAAATCCGCTAGGAGAATCGTGTACTGCTTTTCAGTCATGTAAGGCATATACTCAAAAAGCGGTTTGTAACGACGCCCGGCGAAGGCTTTACCTTGGCGGGTTTCGAGAATATTTACCGCCTGACCTTTAAAATATCCTTCTCGGCGAGCGGCAGCGATCCAATATTTTTTCCCGTCCAGCTCGACCAGTTCATAGTCGAGATCAGGATGGATGGCCAAGGCCATATTGCTGGGCAAGGTCCAGGGCGTAGTGGTCCAAACCAGAAAACTTTCGCCGGACTCCAGAGGAAACGTCAAGGTTACGGATGGATCTTGACGATCCCGATAGCCCTGGTTGACCTCAAAGTTTGAAAGGGACGTGGCCAAGGCCGGGCTGTAGGGCTGAATTCGATACCCTTGGTAGATGAGCCCCTTGTCAAAACATTGCTTAAAGACCCACCATACCGATTCCATAAAGGACAGGTCCATGGTTTTGTATTCGTTGTCAAAATCCACCCAGCGGCCCATGCGGCCCACGGTCTTGCGCCACTCGGCGGTATAGGTGAGCACGCTGTCGCGGCAAGCTTGGTTGAAATTGTCCACGCCAAAGGTATGGATGTCCCGGACTGTTTTAAGATTCAACTTGTCTTGAATCAGATTTTCGATAGGCAGGCCGTGGCAATCCCAGCCAAAGCGCCGCTCAACGCGGTAACCCTTCATGGTCCAGTACCGGGGAACAATATCCTTGATGGTTCCGGCCAAGAGATGGCCGTAATGGGGAAGCCCGGTGGCAAAAGGCGGACCATCGTTAAACGTAAAAGTTTTGGCAGGGGGGCGGGAGTCCACACTTTTTTTGAAGCTTTGGTCCACGGCCCAAAGCTTGAGGATGCGTTCCTCCATTTCAGGAAAACTTTGGCTTTTATCCAGGTTTCGGAATAGGGTCACCGTGTCATCCACCAGAGGAAGGGGCGGTGAAATTTAACAAAATTACTTGCGGGAGAGGGGTAGGAACCCCATTTTCAACAGCAGGCCAACGTCAGAACGTTTAAATCAATCCAGTCCGCCATAATCGCGCTTCCAGCTGGCGACTGGCTTTCCTTGAACTTTGGGACGAGCAATATTTGTGACCATGCGGCTAACTGAAGCACTCGGACACCGCTCACATTGGTACAAATCAAAATCATAGGTCTGTCCAAATGTGAGGCCCTTCATTTCATCAAGATCCACGTAGGCTGAAGCAGAAACGTGCACTCCGCCTAGGTCGACAACCAATTGACGATTGATAAATACCCATACATCGTCATCACCCCAAAAATCAAATTTAAGACCGGACTGATATTTGAATGTGGTATGCAATTCGGTACAGAAAGAAAAGTTGTGCCCCGATCCAGGAGGGTCCTCAACACGGACCCCCTTAATGGAATCCAACGGAAAATAGCCTGGCTCGACGCCGTCCATTTTGCGGCTGAAAACATACGTCTCAGGACCTTGGGTTTCATCTAGAACAAAAGGCAGCGAATCGTAGTACTTTTTGTTTTTCCACCTGTCGGTTATCGCGTCCACACTAGTATTGGCGCAGGTGGTGAACGGCGTATAAACGTAAACCCTGTTAACGGCTACTGGATCCTTGAACCACATGTTTACGCCGCAATTGAGAGCTCCGTCTATGTCCGCACCATGAGTGGGCTTTGGTATTTTCGATCGGCCGAAATAATCGGCATCCTTGGAAACGTAGTCCGTAAGGGTGCTTTGGACCATGCCGGGAATAACATTGCAGCACAGCATATTTGCACCCGCTTGCCAGTTCCCCCAAAATTCCGGATTGGTTCTATCATTCACATAATCATAATGAATTGCCTTTAGCCAAAGCGTATCCGGCAATGCAGAAGGACTGCCCTTCATGGAAAGCATTTGGTGTAAGGGTGTTCGAAATGCCGTGTCCGTAGGGCTGCCGGCCTTGGTATCAATAGCTTCGGTAAAAATCTGGTATTGATCCTGCCCTGAGCCGGTCACGGCATAATGCACGGGAATCGTTCCCACGGTTATCTTTCCCGGATAAACAGCATCCGCTTCATACTTGCTTAAATAGGGTCCGGAAATGGGCCGTTCATTAAAAAATTCCGGTCCATTCCAACCCACCATGCCAATCTCAAAACCCACATCTTCTGTATGGTAGAATTCGAAATAATACCGTTGTCCCGCAACAAGGGGAATGGATTTGGAAACACCTGTACCCGTTTCCGGCCAGCCAACCACGGACTTATCTAGGAAACACGTAGGCGAGTTTGGAAGGTTTGCCGGTTTTGCATCCGTACTCAAATAAAAAGCGGAGGCGAAATCAGATCGGGTGAAAAAGGTATAGACTCCAGTAAGAGGTGGAATAATCCATCCTGTCCATTGTATTCCATAATTGTCCTCATCCAGATGGGAACCAAGGTAGTCGGAGGTTATCACTTTGCTCGGAGTGGAATTGCTGAGTATGGTGGACTTGAGAGCGTTGATGCTTGTACCACCAATGCCGTACCATTGCTTTCCTATGATTTCGCCAGTCCGGGTCAAGTCGACATACTTATCTGCCTTGCCGTTAATCAATTCCTGGGCCAGCAAGGTCATGAGACCATCGGAGGCGCTAAAGGTTTCAAAACGATGCTGGTAATTGAGGGCGGACATGCGGCCCATTTTCCCGTTGTATAGGGTGCCGACGGAAATGGCCGTCACCCCCAGGATAAGTATGATGGTAAAGGCAAGGACAAAGCCTTGGGAATTCGGCCGCATGGCGTTTAAACTCGGTTGGATAAGTGATTTCTGGCTCATCAATCCTCCTTCGAGATCATTGTGTGGAACAACAAAAGTTTAGGGTCTACACATCCTAATCCAATCCTCCATAATCCCTGGTCCAACTGGTTACAGGTTTTCCTTTTGGAGGAGCGAAATACAAATTGGTGACTATGCGGGAACTGGAATGGTTTTGATGTCTCTCGCATTGGTACAAGTCAAAGTCATAGGTATTGCCGTATTTAAGGAATTTTAAGTCATCCAGGTCTACAAAGGCTTCACCGGCCGGGTGTATGCCTCCCAAGTCAATGACCAGGTTTCCACCGATGAAAACAAAGACATCATCATCACCGACAAAGTTGAAAGAGAGCCCGCTTTGATGTTTGAAATTGGTATGCAGTTCCGTGCAAAACGAAAAATTATGGCCTGATCCCACCGGGTCCTCCGTGAATACACCCCGTATTGTGTCCAAAGGAAAATATTCCGGTTCGCCCGATTTACCAGTCCGGCTGAAGACATAAGTGTCTTGCCCTTGATTGGGGTCCAAAGTGAAGGAAAGAGAATCACGGTAGTTCTCGTTTTTATAGGCATCGCCTACCGGATCGAACCGGGTGGTTTGGCATCCTGTGAACGCATCATCGTAGTTATACACATTATGTACAGGCCCCGAATCCCTAAACCACATATCCAGACCACAGGACACGGTCCAATCGTTTTTATTGAAGCTGGGCTTAGGTATTTTTGTCCTTCCAAAATAATCTGCATCCGTCGAAACATACGTGCTAAGGGTGTTTTTCACCATTCCCGGGCGAATCCCAATCTTCAGTCCCGGATTGGTATTAAAATCTGGGTTGGTGCCGTCCGCCTTGTAATCATAATGAATGACAGGCATCGAAATCTTCGTCTCTGGCGCTTCTGCCTTACCTTGAAAGGAAAGGGATTGGTGCAAAGGGGTACGAAAAACTGTGTCGGCAAGATCGCCTGGATGGGTTTCACTGGCTTCCGTAAAGATCTGGTATTGATCTTGGCCTGCCGCCAAAACTTGAAATTGAACCGGCAAGGTACCCACCATTTGGGTTGCTGTTGAAGCGGTGTCGGTTGGAAACTTGCTCAAGAACGCGCCGGAAATGGGTCTTTCATTGAAGTTTTCCGGGCCACTCCAACCCACCATGCCAATATCAAAACCCTCGCCTTCCGTTTGATAATACTGGAAATAGTACCGCCTGCCCGCGACCAAGGGAATGGGTTTAGACACTCCTTGCCCGGATTCTGGCCATCGGTCAATACTGGCATCCAGAAAGCAGGCAGGAGTAGTGGAAAGATTGCTGATTTTGTTGTCGGTACTCAGGTAAAAAGCCGAAGCCTCATTGGACCTGGTGTAAAAGGTGTACAGACCGGTAATGGGGGGAAGAATCCAGCCCGTCCACTTTAATCCATAATTGTCTTGTTCAAGTATGGAACCCAGGAAATAGGAAGTCAAAATGCTGTCCGGCTTGGGTCGATAGAGAATCGCCGACTTAAATGCTTTAATGGTTGTTCCGTTGATTCCCTTCCACTTTTTGCCAATGATTTCTCCCGTTCGGTTCGAGTCCACATATTTGGATGCATTGCCGTTGATCAGTTCCTGCGCGAGTAGCGTCATCAAGCCATCAGAGGCGGAAAACGTTTCAAAGCGATGTTTATAATTCAGCGCCGATTGGTGGCCCATTTTCCCGTTGAAAATGGTGCCCACGGAAATGGCTGTAACCCCAAGGATGAGGAGAATGGTAAAGACAAGAATAAAGCCGCGAGAATTTGTCGATGGAAAAGTTGGGTGCGATAGCAATGGTAATTTCCTTAGATTCAATGGTCCCTCAAACTTTGTTTCTTAGCAAGACGTTCATAGGCAAACTGATTTTATGGAAGCCGGGAGGCGGCAAATGAGAATCGACTCTTTCTGTCCGGGCCCGCACAACTATGCTAACCGATTTCATCGTATTCCAATTCGTAGTTATGACACCCCCCTGAGTTTTAAAGGTAAAGCCAATAGAATCGATGTTTTCCGCCAGCACCATATCCAAAGTGGGATCCCCATTAGGCCGTATAATCAAATCACCGCTGGATAGCACATACTGGTCTTCTCGATAACCGTAAATTTTATCTCCCACGTCGAGGTCTACATCCGACTTCAGTTTTATACTGTCCATACCGGTTGGATTGTCCTTGATGCCTGCGGCGAATCCTCCCGAATTATAGGATTTGTCAATGGCTGCGGTATCGGTAGCTTTGCCTGCCAACTCGTAGTCGATGAGCACATGGGTGGTATTGATGAGAGAATTACTTGAATTTTTGAATTGTGCAGCGTTACCCACTGCAATGTAGGGTCCCAAGGGTGTATCCTGGCCATTGAACTGCTCCGCACCACGTGGGTTGATGCCAATGGTAATCACCCCCCCTAAGGAAACTCTGATCACGTTCCAACCAGAATCCGGCAATGCAGAACCCGCCTGTTGCAAGACTTCAACCAATTTGCTGAGTACAAAATGTGCATTCTGGTTTCTGTCCGCAATCTGCTCTTGCATGCTGTAGGTGTGATAGGAATCCTTGTAGAAACGGACCACGGTGACACCCAGGATAACGGCAACCACCATGGTCACCAAAAGTTCCATCATGGAGAATCCGGCTTGACCCGGTTTTACTCCATGGCTCTCGAGCCTATTTAGGTTTTGTTTAAAATTGCTTGGAAACATAGGTGGTGACTTTCAAGGAGTCGACATAGGGCTTGTTCCAAGAGGCTTTGATATCCACGCGCTTGACATTTACAACCAGAATACCATCAATGGGGGACAAGGCATCGCTGATGATACTGACCACGGTAATGTAATCCGGTGCGACTGGAGAAATGGTTTGGTTTGCAGGGGGCCAATTGGCTGTAGTGTTTGCAGCGATTTTAATGCGTGTGTCTTCCAAATATTTTTCGATCAGCTTTCCAGCCATAAGCATTTTGGAATTGGTACTGCTTTGTTGGCTGGCCATCTTTTGCACTTTGGTGAACAGAGTTATGCCGATGCCGATGACAACGATGGCTGCCATGACTTCAATCAACGACCAGCCCCGCTCGCGGATTCCGTTTGGAGCCCTATTGTTTATGCGCATCATCGTGTCACCAATTTAACCTTTCCCGTGCTTGCCAAGACCTTGACCGTATCTTCAAAGTTTTTCAAAGTCACAACCAACCTGGCGCTTACATTCGCTGAGCCGTCTCCACGAAACACGATTGTGGAGTCACCGGTTGGAATAGTCAAAGCAAGCTGGTATTTCTTTTCAATCACAAACGGCTTGCCATATAGAGAATCTTGACCGGCAGTGTAAATATAATCCTGAGGATCGGATTCCAAAAATGCGAAAACGGAGTCGTCAACGGTGGCAGAGGCATGGGATCTGAAAACGACGCCGCAATGTTTGTAGGCATTGGAAACGGCGCGCATGCGGGCATTCAAAATCAAATGCTTGATGCCATCAGCCGAATTCTGCAATTTGATTTTTTGCAGCAATGCCATTACAGGCCGCACGGAAACTGCCGACAATATGGATATCACCACTAAAGCGATCATTATCTCCAATGCCGTAAATCCACGCATGCCCAAACTCCATTTAAGCCTCAAGGCTGCCTCACACTCCTGACAAAGTGTCATAAAAGAAAATACACCCCAAAACCAGCACTCTAGAACGGGTTATTGCCCTATCACTATTGTACATCTCGGATTGGCCTGGGGGTATATACACCTTAACGAATTAATTTTAGCTCAATTTAGTACTTCTTATCCAAATTGGTAATTCATAAGGTATTGTCTGATAAGGTTTTATATCTCGAATTAAGGAATAATCCTGCGTGTAGTCCATTTTTTCTTGCGGAAGTAGAAAAGCGATAAAATGCAAAAAAGGCCACCGTCCACCCATTTAGAGCGCCGGTGACCCTAATAACGCAAATAGGGATCCCCTCCCCATACATAAACCTGGTTAAATGGCAATTCTTCTGGTCATCATTTTCCCTTCGATGCGCACTTTTATCCAATACACTCCCGCGTGTAGTCCGGCGGTGTTGATGCCAATGCTACCTGAGGCGGAGCGCGGAGACCAACTCCCGACTTTTTTTCCGGACAGGCTATACAATTCCACCATCGTTTCCAGGCCAGGCAACAACCCCGGGATGAGCACGCTCATTCCTGCTGGACTTCTGCTCATCACCCAGGTTGAAGCATCTGCAAAAGATCCGAATTTAGCGGAGAGCGGTGATTGGGTATTAGTGGCAATAGGAAAGGGCCCAGGGTTGCCGGGATTCCCTGGATCAAAGGGCACTTGTCCCGGAGCATAATTGGGAATCACATCCTTGATCGAATAGTTGGCAAGTCGAGGTACGCCACCTAAAGCGTAATACGCCACCAGGCTTGCAGGTACGGAGTCCTTAGGTAAGGCTAGTAAGCTGGCCCATTCATCCACAAATCCGAATACCGGTCCCGCCGGAAGCTCTTTCTTCTCCGAGAAACGCGTGTCTGCAGCCGCCCATAATACGGCCGCGTTTGTGTCCTTGGCCATATTGTACGCATTGGTACGGGTTTTTACCAGGGCCAGTACCTTTCCAGTCGCATCAAAGGATCGCCACTCCAAGGTGTCGTTCCATGGCCGATCGGACTTGGCATTGAAGGCCATGGCACCGCAACCTAGTGTCATGCCACCGGAGCAGGTTATGGGGATTTCATAACTTTTGATTCCATTTCGAACTGTTAGGTCGATATTTTTTGCCGATGGTAAGTTTAAACCCTTGAGTACATCGGTAGAGAGAGAAGCGTAGAGATTCAGAAAATAGCCCGCCATCTGACCACCAACAAATGTTGTCTTTAGGGCAACCTGGCGCACAGGCACAACCGATTGAATTATAGAGCCTCCTTGCTTGATAATTTGTCCCGTCTCCCAAACCGGGGTCTGGTTTACCAATTCCCAAGGCGTGCACAACTTAGTTTTGGGCAAGAGCATTTCTGTTCGCACGCCCAGTCCGGTGGTGAAAATAATGGAAGGCATGTTGCCGCCATTCTCTAGGGTTACGGGAACTTGAAACGAAGCGCTGGAAAACAAGGACGTGATCGGCGCAAATAAACTCATTTGGACGCCATTGGCAGTCATTGTCGCTGGTATTTGATACCGCAAACGAAAATGCCGACTGTATCCCAGTGCCACGGGATAGATGCGGAACCTGAATCTACCCGGGCTCATTTTTTCCAGAATAAGTGGATCTCGGGGCCGGGCAGGAGGGACGGAATTTCTTTCAACTAGATTTGCATATAAGCTGTCTGCGGTAGCGCGATCCAACAATTTGCCTTGTAAAATTTGGCCACCATCCCATAACAATCCGCCGGTAATCGCCGAGCCAGAAGGCATAGAGAAGTTCCCGACGATTTCCAAAGTTTTAGGGTCATTGCCCGTTGTTACAGCTCCTTTTACACCGATTTCAACATCTTCCTCCAAGTCGAGGAAAGCCGGACCCACACGAACCTTTAAAGATGCGTTTAATAATGTGCAGGTACCTTGATTGTATCCGCCCGCTTTGTCCGTATGCGTAGTCTGCCACAGAACTTGGGCTTGGCCCATGGCCACCAACCCCAAAATCATTGCTACCATTCGGTTTGGTCTATTTTTCATTCTCGTTGTTTGCATTTTTCCCCCGGATCTAAGTTGCCTCCCTGATTGGAAGGTCGCAAGATGCCGTATGCAAAGTCCATGCCCGATTTAGGATTTTGGCAAATCCCCTTTTTTTGCAGAAACAGACTGGCCTTTTTCCCATCCATCAAAGAAGGAAATAAAGCTTCAAGCACTGACCAGCAGAATTTGATCGGTTATTTTCTAACCAGTGGCTTATACTTAAGCCGGGTAGGCGTATCCGCGTCTATGCCCATGCGTTTTTTACGGCTTTCCTCGTAGGACGCATAATTGCCTTCATGCCATACCACCACGCTATCGCCCTCAAAGGCGAGAATGTGCGTGGCGATGCGATCGAGAAACCAGCGATCATGGGAGATAACCACGGCGCAACCGGAAAAGTTCAAAATGGCCTGTTCCAACGCCTGCAGCGTATCTACATCGAGATCATTGGTTGGTTCGTCGAGCAAAAGGACATTGCCGCCATTGAGCAGCAGCTTGGCCAGATGCACGCGATTTCGCTGACCGCCGGATAAATCCTTGACCTTTTGCTGCTGATCGCCGCCGGAAAAATTGAACTTGCCCACATACGCGCGCGAGTTGATTTCCAGGTTGCCGACTTTCAAGGTTTCCACTTCATTTGTGATTTCCTTGAATACCGAGTTCTCGCCATTTAAAGAGTCCCGGCTCTGGTCTACATAGCTGAGCTTAACGGATTCGCCTATTTCCAAATTTCCAGAATCTGTTTTTTCTTGTCCCGTTATCATGCGGAACAACGTGGTCTTGCCCGCGCCGTTGGGTCCGATAATCCCGACAATGCCGGCTCTGGGCAAGTCAAAGACTACGTTTTCAAACAGCAATTTGTCGCCATAGGCTTTGGACAAACCCGCAGATCGAATGACCAGGTCCCCGAGGCGTGGACCATTGGGAATGGCAATGCTGGCGGAGTTTAATTTTTCCGGTCCGCTCATGTCTTGCAATTTCTCATACGCTGCCAGTCGCGCTTTACCCTTGGCCTGCCGGGCTTTGGCGGACGTGCGCACCCATTCCAACTCCTGCTTGAGCTGCTTGGTGCGGCGGCTTTCTTCCTTTTCCTCCGATGCCATACGCTGGGTTTTTTGATCCAGCCAGGAACTGTAATTGCCTTCCCAGGGAATGCCACGGCCCCGATCCAGTTCCAAAATCCATCCCACCACGTTGTCCAAAAAGTAGCGATCATGGGTGACAAGGATGACAGAGCCCACGTATTCCGTGAGATGCCTTTCAAGCCATGCTACAGACTCGGCATCGAGATGATTGGTCGGTTCGTCCAGCAGCAGCAAATCCGGCTTTTCTAGTAACAGGCGACACAAGGCCACACGGCGTTTTTCGCCACCGGAAAGGGTCGTAACTTTGGCGTCACCGGGGGGCAGCCGCAAAGCGTCCATGGCGATTTCGATAAGCCTGTCCAGATTCCAGCCATCCACGGCGTCGATTTTATCCTGCAGTTTGGCCTGTTTCTCCATCAGCTTTTCCATCTCGGCATCGCTCATGGGTTCGCCGAACTTGAGCGAGAGAGTATTAAACTCATCCATCAACGCTTTCACATTTTTAACCGCCAACTCCACATTGCCGCGCACGTCCAAGGTTTCATCCAGTTTGGGTTCTTGGGGGAGATAGCCTACCGTGCGGCCGGATTCCAGCCACGCTTCGCCCTGGAATTCCTTATCGATGCCGGCCATAATACGCAGCAAGGTGCTCTTGCCCGAACCGTTGTAGCCGATGATCCCGATCTTGGCGCCATAATAAAAGGATAGGGAAACCTGCTTCAGCACTTCCTTGGCCGGCGGGTACACTTTGGTCATTTTGTGCATGTAGTAAACGAACTTCTCGGCCATAGGCTTCCTTTAATCGGGGCAAAGTGTGCAAAGGTAGTTATTGGACCAACCGCTTGAAAAAGCTTGGTTTTGGGGTTGGCTTAGTGTTTGAACTGGCTAAAGGCGATATAATTTACTTATTTACACTACTTTATATGCCATTATATGGTATTATTATGAATATATTCGGTTTAATCGTGTTTTGAATTAACTTCATTACACTACATTTTATACGGAGGCCGACCCATGTCGCTGACAAATACCCTGAAACGCGCCGTCCTGTCCTTTTCTCTGGTTTACAGCCTGGCGCTACCCACCAAAGCCTTGGCCGCCATCTATTCCTTCAGCCCCACGTACACGGCCCCTAACCGGGCCTTCTCCTTCGGTCTGCTAAGCAACCAATTTGGTTCCTGCACCACATATTCTGGTCTCATTTCCTTGATCAAGGCAGACACGATTTCGCTCAGCTTCACTCCAACCACCCCTATCGGTTGTACCAACCTCAATTCACAAAGTTACTATGGCCCTACCTTTACCATTCAAGGTCTTCAAGCCGGCTTGTATAAAGTGCGCGCACATATACTCGATAAAGTTGTTTGTTTGGCGTGCCCACCTGGCCCAGGGGACGATGCCGGAACCTTTCTGGTCGCAGATAGTGTGAAAAGCGCAAAAAAAGTTGGATGGTTCTTGAAAGAAACGACCATAACAATGGGAAAAGATCCTTATCCTATACAACTTCTCAATCATTACTTTGAAAACGGCCTCGTTGGATTTTTAAACACGAGCGTCTTCATTCAAAATGGCGGCATCTACACAAGCTTTAGGGTGATGCGTTACCCCTCAGGGATAACTCCAATGGTTTTTCTCCCTGGGCCCACCTTCAATCTGACGCCGCCTTTGCTGCCTGGTGCGTATCCTGTTTATGCGACGGAGCTCATGGACTGTGAAGTGGCCACTGTGGGTCCAGTCTGTGTTGTAGATCGGTTGCCACCCGTGGCCGTGGATACATTATTCGTAATGGCAACTACGGAAATCCTGGTCCCTGGTAAAAACAGCGCCTTGACTGGGGCAGGAGCAGCCCCAACCGCCCATTTTCAATATGGGCGGTTAAACGTACGCCTCCCTCAAGCCGCTTCACCTATGGATGGCCATCCATCGGCGAGCAGCACCGGCATCCACTCGTCTTTAGCGTGGCAGGCCGAACTTTTAAGTGCGTCCGGCCGCATCTTAAAAGCCTATCGATTCGAAGGACATGCGGGTGAAACAGTGAGTTTGGACCAAGGAAGAGCAACAGTGCGCGGTGTCTATTTACTGCGCTTGCGCTCCACTTTGCACAAAACGTTTATTCTTCCACTGGTGCTTAATAATCAAAGCCGATGATAAATTTAAGGCCGATTCCAAAGGGAAGCTTTCCATCTATGGTGGTCAGTCCCAGTTTAGCATCGGATTGAATTCTGGCATTAAAGTCTGAAGCTCTTCCAATCATATATCCTGCGCTACCTTGGAAAAACATAGTGGTTTCTGCTGTGGGTTCACAGTATCGGCCGTATCCATCATCTTTACATGTTTCATGCCCAAAAACACCAAGCCCCGCGCCTCCACCCAGGTACACGCTATTTTCCATATCGCTCAATGGCTTGTACAGATTCACTCCAAAGGACGTCAAGCTAACCGAATTGTTGTTGCCGATTGCATAGGTTGAAAAATCCAATTCACCCAAAAACTTACGCGCATCCCATACCATAGCGGCACTAAGCCCAAAGGTATTGTCCGCTTGAGCCGGGAAGCCTAAATAGCCAACGCCAAAGGCATAATTGGTATTTGAACGCTTCTGCTTCAAACGTCCGGCATCGTTATTGGTGACATCATAAATGGATTGCTGCGCCACAAAATTGGGATCCTTCATAGCATCGGCAACTTGACCGAAAATGGGATCCAAATCCTCCGGACCACTGGCTTTGTACAGTTTATTGAAGACGCTGTTTTTGTTTTGGACGTCAAGAATGCGAACCGCGAACTGTACGGATTCTCCCAGCCGAGTCAGGGACCCCAGCAGCAAGTACTGGCAAGAATTGGATTTGGCCCAAGCCATATTCGAATCTTGACTCATTTCTGATGAACGCGCCTCCTCTTTACCGGGTATAACCAGTTCACGGGAATTGCCCGTTTCGATTTTGGATTTCAAAATTCGAATCGAAGAAAGCTTATACTCTTCGGATAAATTTATACGCTCAAAAAACGGGGAACAAATTTTTTCACCGGCATGTGAGGCCGCCCAAAGCAACGCGACAGGAACAAAGATCTTCTTAAGCATACACGCCTCTTTTCTTTTTTAAACTAAAAATCTCACTTTAAAGTCCAATAATCGTTTGACGTTTGCTGGCCCTTTAAGTGTTACTGAGGGGCCTTATCCCACTTTGATGGGGCTGGTTTTTCGTGCTCGGCTTCTTTCGATTCAACGGGCTTGTCCCAAACTGAAGATTTTTCCCCAAAACCGCCTCCACTGCCCATCTTGATGGCCGTTCCCGTGGCCTCCCAGCAATCTAGAACCCCCAAAGGATAGACATAAAAAAAATGTTTCGAGCGAACCTGAAAATCAATCATTGCGTCCCCACCCAGCTCACCGGTTTTTTCAAAAGCCTCTTTATACATGCTCTTGTAATTTGCGCCAAAGGGGAAAAAGAAGATCCATTTGTTGCACGCAGATGCCTCGACATCGCCTAATATTTTATAATCGCGGACAGAACTCACTTTTGTAGAGGCCGTAATTTCCGAGTGAAAAGTCTGTCTAGCACAGCCCGCAAACAGAACAACCAAGGCCAAAAAAACCATCTTTTTCATGCGTAGCCCCTATTTCTTCAATCTTGCTGGAGTACCCGTAATGGAAAGACAGTCATTCAGCACAATATATGGAATCCAAAAAGTACTGGTTTTGAAAGTTGCGTTCAGCAATACATCGGCTTTGTTTTCCGCCAACATTTTGGCCAAAAGAGCTTCGTGATTGGGGTGTTTCCCAAAACCGATTAAATAAAGTGGGCCAATCATCAAGCAATCTTTGTCCTTAATTTCACCACCTATTGGAGTGTAGTAGCGTTGCATTTTTTCGTTCTGATCACTCGCCATCGCAAAGGACGGCGCGCCCGCCATGGGAGGAGCACATGAGACTGCCATCAAAAGAATTCCTGCCAGCATAAGGTATTGTATGGTTTGCTTCATTTTCCCTCTATTCTATTCGACGAATAACCCGTTCAAATAGTTCATTAAATTTGGGGTATTGTCCGATTTAGAAAAATCCTGGGTTTCTGCGAAATAAACCGGCCCAGCGCGTCACAAAAATTCACAAGTTGCATGCGCCGAGCACCCGCTGCCCCAATTCGCAAAATGGGATTTCCACAGCCAGGTAATGGATTCAGCAGAGGCCGGGTCGAAGCGATCACGGCATTCCAGTCCGGCCTGGGATTCGCCTGACTGATGCCAATGACCCCATCGGCAATACGGTTATTGAGATTGGCTGCAACGTCCCATGTGCTGTCATGACCAATGGAAACGCCCGCAACGCCATAGCCATCGTCGGCGAAAATGAGCTTTCCAGTGAGATCGTGAATGGCTTTCCAGGTCATGGGATCGGTTCGGATTTTTCCTGTGCCCGCCGGTCCCTCGGCATTGGTGCGACCCCCGGATGTATTGATGTAAGTGAATCTCGCCAAGTTGAAAGACGTATACCAACTTTGGTTCAGGGTGGTGTTCCAGGATGTCCACGGGGATATATCCAGGGAGAATTGAGCGTTGGGTAGATACTTTTGGATGCTGTCCAGCATTTCGTGCATGAACGTAGCGGCTTCACCAAAGGTGAGCGGTTTGCCACCTTGGGTTCCGGCTTGTGCGTATTGATAATAATCCGGCTCCATCATCCAGACTACGGGAGTGACCACGCCAAGATCCGCAGCCGTGCCCTTCGCGTATTTCGAAACCTGACCCAGAATGCGAGCCCTATCAAGTGGGTTCCGGAGGTAGAAGGCCCCGGAATCACAGAGGTTCGAGGTCCCGACATCGCAGTCCTGCAACAAATGATCGCGGCGCAAGGTAAAGGCGATGATATAACTGTAAACCACCAGAGTTTTTCCGAACAAAGCTCCGCCGGGACGGCAGGCACGCATCATATTTCCAAGATTGTAATTTTCTTCACTGCCCGCCCATTGGTAAACGTAATCGATTTCCGATCCCGGATTCGTTGTATAGGGCCGGCCATAATTGAATCGGCATTTGGATATGTCTCCAAACACCGAAAGCATTGAGACGAGTAACATTATGGCGCAGTATCGCATAGGATACGGTATCACACCTGGTACGGTTTTATGGCGCGAAACCGCAGCCGGGTATAATCTGCCGTCCAAGCGCCTGTCGCATCGCATAGCTCTGGCCGCAAATCCTCCTGGACTTCCTCAAGAAAGTGTTCCCGGGTATCCGCAGGTAACGTGGACATGAAGTTTTCCGCGAAGGTTTTCAGCCACGTGCTCACATCGCTGGGTAATAAAGTAGGGCGCGCAAAGACTGCGCTGCTTTCCACTTTAAAGCCACGCGCTTCAAGCCGGGACCTGTATTCCGAACCCGAGGCAAAATACCAGGGGTTTACCGAGTCTATGGCTACGCCACGTTTTTCCAATGCCTTGCCCAATGCCTTACGGATTTTCGCCACGCATCCTTCACCCCCGCACTCACCCACAAATCGGCCACCCGGTTTGAGCGCGCGCCAGACGCTGTCGATGGCGGCATCTGGATTTCGCATCCAATGCAAGGTGGCATTGCTGAATACAGCATCGAACTCGGAATCAAAATCC
>JAYSRH010000498.1:0-6522 GCA_043721115.1 Fibrobacteria bacterium
CTTTTCGACGAACCCCTTTCCAACCTGGACGCCAAGATGCGGGCCCAAATGCGCGTCGAGATTTCCAGACTGCATCAACTGCTCAAGGCCACGATGATATTTGTAACCCATGACCAGGTGGAAGCCATGACCATGGGCGATCGAGTGGTGGTCCTTAAGGATGGCCGTATGCAGCAAGTTGCCGAACCGGAAACGCTCTACCAATGCCCCAGCAATGCATTTGTAGCGTCCTTTATAGGAACGCCAGGGATGAATCTCTTCTCGGGGAAACTCGGACATGTGGCAGGTTTGCCGACGTTCATACATGAATTGTTCAGCCTCACACTGAGTGAAAAGAAAGCTAACGCCCTAAAATCACTTACCGGGCAGGATGTGTTAATGGGAATAAGGCCCGAAGATATCGGTTCCGATCAGGCCAATGGCCACCCCTTTGCACCTTCTCTTAAAGGCACAATAGGCGTGGTGGAAAGGTTGGGCGGAAACATCTGTTTATACTTTCAAACCGGAAAAATAGATTGGGCGGCCAGAGTCGTGGCCGGGGAAAAATGGCAGGCGGGACAAGCGGTGGCCTTAAAAATCAATGGACCGGCCGCCAAGTTCTTTGATACCGAATCTGGCAAGACCCTTTTTTAAGGCAGTCCGGACATTGCTTGAGCCGCAGGCACCAAGGCTTTTAGTTTTTCTAGATAATTGGCGATACCATGATCCTTCAGCGCCTGCTCCTGGACTTGATTCCACCAGGAATCCGGGTCATAGCGTTTTTGAAAATGTTCTTGTAGACACTCATAATTTTTATCGTCCATTAGGGCTACTTCCTTGCCGAAATGTGAATAGGATCCCAGGTTTCCAGGTTGGTAGCTTAGCGGCGGAACGAGTGTCACCATGTCTCGGCCATTGAGAAAACGAATGAGGTTTAAAGAATCAGCCCTTGCGGCACCGGCGATATTGGTAACCTTCGGCTGGCCAAATGTGTACACTTCCACAGCAAAGCCTTCCTGGCGCAAATACAATCCCGTGATTGTAGCAATTGCACCCCCTAAGCTATGTCCGGCAATTCTAGTCTTGTAGCCTTGGCGCAAGTGGCTGCGCAATTCCGGATACAAATCGCGTGTGGCTGCGGAAAAACCTTTGTGTAAATGCATATGCAGTACCGAGTCCGGACTCTGTGTGTATTCGGCGTCGAGTTTAACATCCGAGAAGTTGACCGTACCCCGAAATGCCAACCATTGGATTTTTGCGGAGTCATTGATGCGAAGGAAGGCCCGCGCACCGGTGGCTTTACCCTTGAAATGGAAACAGCTGTCCGCGCCACAAGATTGATCGATAGCAGAGTCCGATGCATACGCCATATCAGCCAGTTCCGCAAATTGCAAGGCTTTGCTGAAATCGATAGTGTAGTCTGGGGAGCAAAAATTCTTTTTTGTAGGCGCACACGCCACAAGTAGAAAGGCAACCGAGAAGGAGAAGTAAAGTATTCGCATCGTGAAACTCCCGAAAAAATGTTTTTCGGGAAAAGTAATCGTTTTAAGCGAGAAATAAAATCACTATTTAGGCTCGTGATCCACAATTTTATCAGGAGTGACGATTTGCCTGCCATCCAGTCGATATTCGGCCGAAGGATCCATTCCTGGAATTACCAATCCGAAATTATTCGTCGTAGGCGATTCGTTTTTCTGCATCCCGATTTCATTGCGTTGCAAACCGGTTGCGCTTGACCTTTTCTGGGCAAACAACCATGGTAATAATTCCGGTTCCTTCAGAGCGGGCACCCAGGAATCATGTCCGACGCCTGGATACTCCGTATACTTGGGATTGCCTCCCGCTTTTTTTAGGGCCGCTATCATCAGCCGTGAGCCAGCCACGGGAACCACCGGATCTGCACCCCCATGAAAATCCCATATCGGCAAGGATTTAAGCAATCCAGGCTTGGAAGTATCGGCTGCTCCGCAAATGGGAATTGCGGCGGCGAATCGATTGGGATGGCGCATCAGCAGATCCCACGTTCCGAAGCCACCCATGGATAGACCAGTTAGGTACATCCGATCCGGATCCAGTTTGAATTCTCGACCCAAGGAATCCAGCAATTCCATCACCGTTTTCAATTCTTTGGACTCGGGAGTTTTGCTCAAATCATAACCCGGTGCCTGAAAATTGGTGTACACCCATGAACCGCTTCCAGCCGGGCATTGCGGTGCAACGACAAAACTCGGATACTTTGCCTGGTTGCTGTCTATCGCCCAGACCATAGCCAATTGATTAGCTGTCAACTGCAAAGTATTATCCGTCCCTCTTTCGCCATAGCCGTGCAAGGCTAAAACTAATGGTCGCGCCTGAACGGGAACAGTACTTGCGGGAACAAATAGCCGATAAGGCAATACCAAGCCGCTAGAGCCGGTAAAGGTCCGGACCAGAAATTTATTGGTTTGAGCCATACAAAGTCCGGAAAGCACTACCGACCAATACATCATACATTTGAACATATATCATTAACTCCATTATTGGGAAATCGGATCTAGGAATTGAAAGGTGGAACTGCCGTGAAAGGTGCGCAGACCTCTTCTTCCAACAGCATCTACTGGATCCAGTTTAGGATTGGATTCCCACTCCGCCACTGGGCCCATCCCTGCGTTCCTGATAGCCCTTGGGTCCATCCATTCCTGCGAGGAGACCCGAATACCTGTTCCAATTACAGTTACCTGGACAAAGTCGATGCCACAGAATAGGGATGTTCCCAGTCTTGGGCATAGCGGCTGTAAATTGGTACCATCCAAGTTGGACCGTCCAACACCGCCGTCTAGTTCGGTATAATAAATTTTTCCTCCATCGCGATCCAAGGAAATGCCAATTGGGGTTGCGAGATGACTAATCAAGATTTTAATATCCGTGCGATTTCCAGACGATTGACCGGCCGGAATCTCTATGTAAGCACGCTGCACCGTGCCGGCTTGCCGATCCGTCCAATAAATCTGCCCGCTGGGTATGTCCAAAGCCAAATCGATGGGCATGGGCAACCCTTTTCTCAATGTATCCAAGTCACGCCGGTTAGAGGCCGATTGGCCCGGCGGCATGACGAAATGCGCACGCATGATGGTGCCGGCATTTTTATCGCTCCAATAGAAAAAACCTTTGGCGATATCCAGTTCCATGCCAACGGGATTTTGCAAACCAGCAACCAGGATTTCATTGGCTGTACCATCCAAGTTACTTCTCTGGATCTTGAAACCATCGCGGTCACACCAATAGATTTTACGGTTGACCCGATCCAATTTGATCTGTTTTGGTGTATGCGTCTCTCCGGGTTTGACCACATACTCGAGTTGGGAACCGTCAAGATTAGCGCGCTGAATACTGCCTGTCGCCCCCACCCCCATATTGCTCCAATAAACTTTTCCGGCACTGGTATCCACTGCAATTCCATCGCACCCAATCAAACCTTGGGCGTTTCCGCTCGCCAGAATTTTCCTGTTCGTTCCATCCGAATTTGAAGCGTAGACCGAGCCCATATTATCGAGCCAAAAAATCATTGGTTTAGTGGTGGCTTGGCCGATACCAAGGCCCACAAAAAGCCCATAAGCTAAAGCAAAAATGGCATTATGTTTTGATTGCATTCGCACCTTTTCTTTAAGGTAGGCAAAACAGAAGGAATTCGTGGTAGATAAATAACTTTTAGCCTATTTTATTAGCAGGAAAACGGCTATTTGCTGCATTGGTACATGAGTTAGCGATGGAAACGAAGAATTAAAATGCATAAAAGTGCAATGCGTCGTAAATGGCCCAATATTATTTCGGGTATGACCATAATGACTGCGCTATCCCAAGGCCCAGCCAATGCCCTACCCAGCTATCCGGGTTGTTCTGATTTGCAGGCCAAAGATTTTCAAATGACCGAACTTTTCAATAAATCCGCCGCTAATGGAGTCAACGCCTTTGATGCGAATTTACAAGAACCCATACAAATGGATTTCCACGCGGTCCGTAAGGCTGGAGGGATTGACCATATCGATATTTTCTTTGTGGAAAGACTTGGCAAGGTAAAACATTTTGATGGCGCAACTCGGCAGATTTCCGTAGCTGCAACTCTAAACGTATTAGGTAAAATTGACAATGGCCTGATGGGTTTGGCGTTGCATCCGGATTTTGATACCAATCATTGGATGTTTCTCTGGTATTGTCCGAATAAACTGGTTGGTCAAAACCGTATTTTGCGACTGTCACGGTTTACCGTGGACGGCGACAACCATCTGAACATGGCATCAGAGAAAACCATCATTGAAATCCTTGGATCAAAATCAGACGCCTACCACTCCGGAGGACCCATGACCTTCGATGCCTACGGTGACCTGTGGGTTACTGTAGGCAGCAATAGTTGGGAACTGGACCCTGCCAGTTGCAATGTATTGTCCACCACAGACAGCACACAAAGCGCGGAATGGGGGCCATCCAATACTGCCAGCCTGCGAGGCGGAATATTCCGAATCCATCCGGACTCTTCGAATAAAGGATACAGTGTTCCGGAGGGTAATTTTGGCGACTATTGGGCTAAGCAATGGGAAGCGCAGGGCAAAACGGCTCTAGCCGCTGAATACCGTGACACATTAAAAGTATTACCGGAAGTGTACTCCAAAGGAGATCGCAGTAACTTTTCCATTTCCGTGCACCCTACCAAACGTTGGCTAACCTGGTCCGTGGTTAATTTTGCTATCACTTTTGATGAGTTCAATCTGGTAACCCATCCAGTATTTTCCGGCTACCCTTATTTCCACGCGAACAATGTACCTACCTGCGTTGACATGCCAAAATCGGCCGCCACGCCCAAAAACAATAACCCATTACACAGCGGGGTCGTGGACCTTCCACCTGCCACGCCTGGTGTCATCAATAACCTTGTCAATGTATCGATATCCGGGCCTATATATGTATTTGATCCAAGCTTGGATTCCAAAACCAAATTTCCGCCTCACTTGCATCAATCTTGGTTTCAAATGGGTTTCACGAGCGGCATGCAGTATTTCTCGACCTTGGACACGGTCAATGTTTCAGTCCTGAAAACCGAGCGCGTTGACCAAAATTTATTTTCGGCTTGGAAACTTCGCGGCCCCTTGCAAGCCAAATATGGCCCGGATGGCTCCCTTTACGTACTCAACTACGACGGCTTCTATAGCACCATTAATCCTGGCATTTTTCGGATGGACTATGTCGGTAATTGCCATGTCCCTATTACGAAAACTCGACCACCAGGGCCTCAAAATCGAAAACCGGATTTCAGTTTGAACGGGGACCTGCTTTCCGTTCACTGGCCTGGAAAACATGCGGTGAGTCTCTTCAGTTTATCCGGCAGACGCTTGGGTTATAGAGAAGGTCAAGCTGCCAGGGAATATTCCCTAAGCGAACTCGTAGGCCAAAAACATTTGGATCCTGGCGTCTATATGCTAGAAGTGCGGACGTTGAATGGTCGATTTATCCAAAGAATTTCCCGCCTCTGAGCGCCGAACTGTTTACCGAAAGGAAACGGTTATTCATCAGGATGGTACGGCGTTTATACCAACACGGAGTGGGTTTCAGATGAGATATCAAAGCAACCAGGAATATTTTTCCACATTGGACGCGGTTAATGTTACGTTTGCCAAAACCGAAAGAGTAGATAACGCGCTCTTTGCCGCTTGGAATGAAACAACATGTTCAATTCAGGAGCCGGGTCGCCACAAATTGAATCTGTACGATATGGCCGGTCAACTTTGCATTTATAGAAAAGGAATAGAGAGCATGAACTACCGACTAGCAAACCTCAGCAATCCACTGCATTTTGAAAAAGGGGTTTATGGCCTTCAGGTTAAAACCCTTTACCGCAATCTTTCCCAATTAGTGACGTGTCTATGAACCTTCGCATTGAACATGTGCTGACCGCCTTATCCTTGGCCCTGCTTCCTGCCTGTACTGTTATTGCCCAGGAGAATTATTCGCAGTGGACTTTTAGCCGCGCCATCACGCTAAACACTTCGTCATCCGGCGCGAACATCACAACAGATCAAGTAGGCTTCCCAGTCCTGGTCTCCCTCACCTCCGCACAGGCGGATGTCTTTTTAAGCGCGGCGGCGATGGGTGCGGATTTGCGCTTCGCCAAAGAGGATGGTACGCATCTCCCCTATCAAGTGGATGACTGGGATGCCGTGGGTCAAAAAGCCGCGGTATGGGTGCGAGTGGACACACTGTATGGGAAAATGGCCATACAGAATATCCGCATGTATTGGGGTAAATCCAATGCTTCCGACAGCTCAGATGGCGCTGCCGTTTTTAGAATTGCCGATGGTTTTAAAGGCGTTTGGCACCTCGGCGCAACCGTTATGGATGCTACAGCGAATCTCAATCACGGTATAGATTCCGGCACCGTTTTGGTTCCCGATGGACGCATTGGTCAAGCCCGCCAATTCAATAATCCGGAATCCTATGCTACAACCGGCAGCTACATCTACCTCGGCGCTAAAGCCAATCTCAAATTCACCGGCAAGATCACTTTTGAAGCAT